>CAMKTW010000109.1 GCA_946415795.1 uncultured Bacteroidales bacterium | reverse complement strand
AGAGGTATATACTGGATTATTAGAGCTCTACGCGGCTCATCTGAATAAAAAGTAGAAGAGATATTATTAACGTTTTTTAGAATTGGAGTTATGAAAAAGTTTATTTTGCTTGCTGCGTGCGTGACCTTGGTTCTGTCCAGCTGCGGTCAGTGGTCCAATCTGGCAAAGGGTTCTGCAATCGGCGGCGGCTCCGGTGCTGCCGTAGGTGCAGGCGTCGGTGCCCTGGTCGGTAAGGATGCCAAGTCTGCTGCAATCGGTTCTGCAATCGGTGCGATTATCGGTACCGGTGTCGGCGCCATCATCGGTGACAGGATGGATAAGAAAGCAGAGGAGCTTGCTGCAATCGAAGGGGCACAGGTAGAGACCGTGACCGACGTCAACAACCTGACCTCTGTAAAGGTTACCTTTGACAACGGTATCCTCTTTGCATTCAACAAAGCCAACCTCAGCGACGCCGCAAAGAAATCTCTTAAAGAGTTCGCATCTTCAATGGCAGATATGCCCGACACAGACATCACCATCTGGGGCCATACCGATAACATCGGTACCGCAGAGGCTAATGCCAGCGTCTCCCAGAAACGTGCAAATGCCGTCAAGGATTTCCTCGTTGCCCAGGGCATCGCTGCAGACCGTATGACTGCCGAGGGTAAGTCTTATGATATGCCGGTGGCATCTAACGACACCGACGAAGGCCGCGCTCAGAACCGCCGCGTTGAGGTTTACATCACCGCAAACGCAGATATGGTTGCAGAAGCCCAGGCTGAGGTAGATGCTGAATCAGCAAAATAGTATTCTTACCCTGACAAAAGAAGAGGCGGCCGGCAGGCCGCCTCTTCTTTTGTCATTTCAGGAACCCGACAGCGTCTTTCATCAGGGAGTTTATGTCGGCCTGGGTGGCGAGGGCTTCGATGGGGAAGCCGAGGGTGAGGACGCGGTAAGCGGGGCCTTCGTAGGCGACGGCGGCTCCTATGCCGGAGTCGGCATAACGCATCACCGTAAAGGCTCCGGCGGCGTTAGTGGGCACAAAGCCGTCCGGGGATTCCACGCAGTAGCGGACAGGGTTGGGTTTTGTGTAGAAGGTGTAGTTGCGGCCGGGGCTGAACTTATAAGGACTCTGGACGGCGCGGACGCTGCCGGCATTGCCACCCTTGTTGGTTATCCACTGGCATTTCAGTACGTCGCTGATAAACTTCTTCTCGGAATCGGTCTCTTTCTTGATCGCGGCTTCGTCTTCATCAAAGTCATAAATGAAATCGTTGCTGTCGCTGAGCACGTATGAGCCAGATATCAGCAGACTGCCCCCTTTCTTTGTGAATGCGGTCAGGGCCTCACGTATGGGGGCGGGGAATACAGAATAATCAATCACCCTCCTGCGGGCCGGTTTTGAGCCATTTTCGCCCTTTTCATAGCCGACCGGAGTACGGACCTGCTTGCCGCAGATAAGGTCGCAAATGCGGTATTTCTGGAGTTCTACTGAGCCGCGAAGGAGAGCCTCGCGTGAGCAGGAGGCAAAACTGAGTCCGGCGTTCATTATTGCCGCGCCGTGCAGAAGGGGAAAGTCAAAGGTATTGCCGGCGATGACCTTTGTCTCATAATCGCCGTAGCTGGCTCCGAATTCAGAATAGTCGCTTCCCAGATGTGGAGCGCTTCGCCGGAATTCAAACATATCGCCCGTAAATGAGATGTCGCGCAGGTAGGGGACGCCGCCGTCGATGAAGTTGGCGAAGCCTGCCAGTGATGTGTCGCGGGTGGAGAACGACGCCGGGGCGGCGATGCGGTCAAAGTTGTTGACAACTATTACGTCTGAAGAGCCGGAACCATTTGCGAGCCCCACTGAGAGTATCTCTGAGCAGAGGCTTTCGCCCCCCTCATTTACCGCCGCAACCTTGAAGCTGTAAATCTTGCCTGGCTCGATGGCTACGGAAAAAGTGTTGGAACTGCACTGGGTGCCGTTGTCAAAGCCGTCAAGGCCTGATTCCGGGTCGCCGGAGTAGAGGCCCGCCCGTTCGGGGTCGGTAATGCGGGTGTAAACTATGTAGCTTTCAGGTTGAGCAGTGGACTCCAGCGGGTCGTTGACCGGCTCCCAGCAAAGGCAGGCCTTCCCATCGGAGATGCTTGCCGCAAAGGCGGTTACAGGGAGCGGCTGTACTGCATAGTCGCATTCGTTGATATATGCGAGAAACTTCAAGATCCCTTTGTAAACCGCCCGGGATGCGATAAAACGGAACCGTGGGTCAAGCCCCAGCTTCATATCGGCAAAATTCTGGTGGGAGAGGAGTTCCAGCAGCATCGCCGGGACATATGGGACGCGGCTTTCGTAATAGGAGCGGTCCCACAGGCTTCGGCGGCTCCAGTCGGGCTCCAGGGTTGCGCGAATGTCGCTTACGACCTGAGTCTGCACCATATCGGCATATTCGCGGCCTATGTCGCGGCTGCCGCCGTGAGGGTACTTCTCCTCGCCGTCGGAGATTCTGGTATAGATGGCCAGGGTACCTACAATAGAGTCGCTCCTGGTGATGCCGGCATCGGTGTGGAGGGCAAAGGAGAGGTCCAGGGGGATGCGGTAGCCCGGCTCCTTGGGGTTGCGCCTGCTCCCGCCGGAGAGGGCGTTGACCCACCGGGCGCGGCAGGTATAGTCGTCGCGATAGTCGTCTGTAAACCGGGTGACGGAGTAGATGGTGTCGTTCATCCCCGCCCACTGCAGCCAGCTGCGGGCGCCTTCGCACCAGCGGGGGTAGCCCGATATCTCGCCTGAGGGGTCAAAGGGGAGCCTGCGTGGATTGCCGTTCTCATCGCTGGGATATGGCTTGCGGGCGATGTTGCCCATACCGCCGCCAAACCGCACCGCATCGGCAGAGACAATCTCCCCGTCGCGTCCGGTTACGTTGGTGAGGGTAACCCCCTGGTTTTTGGCAGAGGGGGAGAATCCGAATGTGCCGAGGTAGATCCAGGTGGAGCCTCCCATAGTCTGGTTCACGCGGAAGGTGGTGTAGCCGCCGTTGTGGGTAACGGTGTAGCGGGCGTTGCTGGTGCTGCCTTCGGTGGTTACGTAAGAGACATACACTGCATATTCTCCCTCCTGTCTTATATCAGGAGTCCAGGTGGCGACAGATTCAGCGTCATCTTCTGCAATCGATTCCACAATGCGGGCGGTCCCGTCCATAAAGGGGTTATCCTGCTCCTGGTAAACCTTTTTGGTGGAGGAAAAGCCGCTCTGCCCTGCATTTTTCCAGCGGTGCTTGCGCGACACCTCCTTGTAGGAGCCGTCGCTGGAGTTGGTGTCGTTGTCAACTATCAGTTCGCGGGTCTGGACGTCGCGCTCGCGCGGGAGCATCACCACTGCACCGGCATTTTCCAGCATAGGGACCAGGTAGGGGAGCACGTAGCTCTGGGTATAGAGATCCTCTACAGTTTCAAACAGGCGCGGACGTTGCCACTTCCAAGTGAATGTCTTCTGGTCATAATAATAACCGTGGCTCTGCCACAGGGCTATATGGCGGCCATCGAGACCTTTGGGTGAGGTACGGTTGCGCGAGATATTGCGCACCAGCGGGACATCTGATGCCGGGGATGCGTTGCTGCGGGCGGTGGAGTTGGGCCCCATTCCGCTTGCGTTGCGCCCGACCAGATTCTCCAGCGGGGTGCCGTTTGAATAAGCTTCATAATTAAGGCGGTAGCTGCGGTATTTTTCAGGCATCTGGCGTGAGATGACGGAGTAGATCTTCTCCAGGTCTTCGTAGCGTATGGTGCAGTCGCTCATATATCGGGAGAAGTGGATCATAAGGGTCTTGCCGTCTTTCACGCTGACCCGCTCCACGCTGACCTTTCCCGGCATAGTGGTGCGCCCCTTGAGCAGTTCGCCCAGCTGGCTGCACATAGGGCCGAACCATTTGTTCAGATCCCTTTTGGACTGGGCTGGAGCCTCCGTTGCAATCAGGCACAGCAAAGTAGCCAGGATTATCGCTGACAACCGTTTCATTTGTTCAATGTCTCCTTTATAAGGGTGACTAGTTTGGCGACCCCTTCTTCCTGGGGGATGCCTCGCATAACTGGGGTGCCGCCACGATAGAGGGTCACCTTGCCGCCGCCTTCTCCCACATAGCCATAGTCTGCGTCGGCCATCTCGCCGGGGCCGTTGACAATACAGCCCATAACTGCTATCTTGACGCCGGCAAACTGTCTGGTGGCCTCCATCACCTCTTTCAACAGCGACTGGATATCATAGAGGGTGCGGCCGCAGCCGGGGCAGGCGATATATTCCGGTTTGGTAAAACGCCTTCGGCAGGCCTGCATAAGGTCATCCTTGAAGGCGTCAATCTCTGATGCGGAGAGTTCGCGGCCAGCTACTCTGGCGCGAATAGTGAAGTCGTCTATGCGGCCGTCCAGCAGGGCAGGACCTGCAAGGTACGCTCCGCGGATTATGAAATCGTCGTGGCAGCAGGCATCAACAGAGAACGATGCGGCATCAGGAGCCGGAGCCTCAGTGGCGGCGAGTTCCCGCAGTTTTTGAGCCACCGGCACCTCACAGACCGGATCTTCTGTGAGCGAAACGCGTATGGTGTCACCAATCCCTTCCCGCAGAAGCGTACCGATTCCGACCACCGATTTGATGCGGCCGGTATCGCCGGCGCCCGCCTCGGTGACGCCCACGTGGAGGGGGAATATCATCCCCAGCTCTTCTCCCATCGTCTTGTAGAGCAAACGGTAGGCATCTGCCATCACCTTTGTGTTGCTTGATTTGAGCGATACGGTAATGTTCAGGAAATCCAGGTTCACGGCCATCTGGAGCCACTCCATAACGGCGCGCACCATCCCCAGCGGGGTGTCTCCGTAGGCCGCGGTGATGCGCTCCCCAAGCGAGCCGTGGTTGAGGCCTATGCGGATGGCGCAGCCGGTTTCGCGGCAGACATCGGTGAGGGCTGCGAATTTGGCTCTGGCTACCTCAGGGTCTTTTGAGAAGTTGCCGGGATTGATGCGTACCTTCTCCGCCACGCGGGCGGCGGCTATTGCCACATCGGCGTTGAAGTGGACGTCGGCCACCAGCGGCGTGAGGATGCCTTCTGCGCGAAGGCGCGCCTTTATCCGGGATAGGGCCTCCACCTGGCGAAGTCCCTGGGTTGTGAGTCGGATTATTTCGCATCCGGCGAGGGAGAGCGCCTCGCACTGCGCCACGCTGGCGTCAACATCCAAAGTGTCGGTGTTGCACATCGACTGCACGGCGATGGGGTGGCCGTGGCCGATCGTGACACCGCCTATGTTGCAAGAGATGTATTTCATTCTTAGAATTTGTAATAGAGGGTACCGCTGAACATAAATACACGGGGGTATGAGAACAGCCAGTACTCATCGCTGTAATAGTATGTATGATAGTAGCTGCTGAGGCCCCACTTGTAGTTGGCCTCCAGCTGGAATTCAAAAGGTCCCAGCATCACTCCGGCGCCGCCGCCAAAAATAAGGCCGTAGTCAAACCGGTTGTCGATGGCTTCCCAGCTGCTGTTCTCGCGGCTGTTGGCTATGCGGTATCCGGCGTAGGGACCCACGTTGGCGAATAATCGTATTGGATTGATGTCAAACCTGAGGTTGGTGAGCAGATCCAGCTGGGCCACTGTGAACTCCATATCGGGGAGGAGTTCTGCGGTGTAGCCCTCGTGGGTGAGGTGGGCTACCACCTGGGTGCCGAAGTTGTCCAGCATATCCCAGAGGT
>CAMKTW010000108.1 GCA_946415795.1 uncultured Bacteroidales bacterium | reverse complement strand
TAGAGGGGAGACGTGCAGGCCATCAGCACTGGACACGACCACAATAACGACTTCGTGGTATATTGGCAGGACTTTTTCTTTATGTACGGAAGGTATGGCTCATTTGACAACATCTACAATGATCTTCAACCCAGCGGAGCCCGCGTATTTGAATTTACCGACGGACAGCCGGGATTCCGCACCTGGATCCGCCTGGCAGACGGCCGCAAGGAGCAGGAGTTCTACCTTTATCCCGGGATGGGGAGTCTTGCACAGCCGCGATAGCGGCCGGCGCGTTGCGCCGCGGGGGTGTCAGGGGGCAGAGCCCCCTGGTATATAGACGTACAAGAAAAGCACCCGTTCGGGGCACAGCCGCAATAGCGGCCGGCGCGTTGCGCCGCGGGGGTGTCAGGGGGCAGAGCCAAACAAGAGCCAGGCGAGGATAATACGCGTCATCAGACGCTAGCGGAGCGCGGGCAGGGCAGAAGCGTGCAGATAGCAAGCGCGGAGCGAGGGGTCTGGGGCCTGGCCCCAGAATAAATAGGTACCTCCGTGGGGAATCGAACCCCAACCTAAAGAACCGGAATCTTCAATTCTATCCATTAAACTACGGAGGCCGGTATGCTTTTGGCAATGCAAAAGTACAACAAAAATAACTATCTTTATACTTTAAACCAATAATTATAGCAATGAGAGCATATGTATTCCCCGGCCAGGGGTCGCAGTTCCCGGGAATGGGTAAGGAGTTATACGAGTCCAACGGCAGGGCAAGGGAGTTGTTCTCCCGCGCCGGCGAGATACTGGGCTTTGACATCAGCGCAATAATGTTTTCCGGCAGCGCGGAGGATCTGCGTGCTACGGCTGTGACTCAGCCTGCGGTCTTCCTGCACTCTGTGATAACGGCGCTTTGTATGGACGATTTCAAGCCGGAGATGACGGCCGGCCATTCGCTGGGCGAATTCTCTGCCCTTGTGGCGGCTGGCGCTCTCGGATTTGAGGATGCGCTGCGTCTGGTTGCTGTCCGTGCAGATGCCATGCAGAAGGCCTGCGAGGCGGTTCCCGGTACTATGGCGGCCGTGATGGGTATAGATTTCAAAACGATTGAGGATATCTGCGCCGGCATAGACGGGGTGGTGGTTCCGGCAAACTATAACAGCCCCGGGCAACTGGTGATATCGGGAGAGGACGACGCCGTTGACCGCGCCTGCGCGGCACTTAAGGAGGCGGGCGCAAAGCGTGCGCTGAAGCTTTCTGTGGGCGGGGCGTTCCACTCGCCGCTGATGGCCCCGGCAGCAGAGCGTCTGGCAAAGGCGATTGAGGATACAGCGTTCAAGGCTCCCCTGTGCCCTGTATATCAGAACGTGGATGCCCGTCCGGCACTGGAACCGGAGCAAATCAAGGGCAACCTGTTAAAACAGCTCACCAGCCCTGTCCGCTGGGCTCAGACCGTAGAGAATATGATTGCCGACGGGGCGACATCCTTCACTGAGGTGGGGCCGGGCACGGTGCTCGCCGGCCTGATAAAAAAAATAGCGCCCGAAGGCGCTATCCAGATAGAGTCCGTGGGTTAATCCCGCGGATTTTTTTACTGTATCAGGAGGGAGTAGAGCTCACGGGCCTGATCTACGTTGTACTGATCGACGTCGTGATTTGCGAAGTACTCCTTGATGATTGCCGATTTCTTCTTGTACATCTTGCAGAGTTGCTTCTCGTTGAAGTATGCAACCTTCTTGCCGCTGATAAACACCGGGCGCTGCTCGTAGGTGTAGCGCATCTCTGTGTTGCCGGTGAGCTCAGTCGTGGTGCCGCCGTCCGACAGGGAGGAGATGTTGGTCGTTGAGGAGAGCTGGGAAGATGTACCGTACATATCTTTCTTGCCCATATCCATACCCTGCAGAACCTCCATCTGTGCCAGTACTGTTTCATTATATTCCAGGACACGATAATATATTCCTTTTATTTTCAGGAACATATTCTTACCGGTGTTAACCTTTACCACGTTGTCTTCATAAAGCAGGGGGATGGTGTCGTTGCCACTTATCATCACCACGCACTGGTGGAGGTTGTTGATGTTGATTATGCCCTGCGAAGGGTGGAGGGTGATGGGGGTGCCATCCTCTTCATAGACGGCAGCGTCCTGATCAAACACCACTGTTCCCTTACCAAATTCGTCGAGTTTGTAAAGGTGTTCCTTCATAAAGATTTCGCTCTTCTCGGGGTCTATTCCGCTGTTTTCAATCTGTGCGAATGCCTGTGCTGAGAGAGCCAATACGGCTACGGCCAAAAGAATTCTTTTCATTTGCTTGATTATTTTAGTCAAAGGTAGAACTTTCTTTCCATACTCATCATATTTTGTGCCAAATTTTTATTAGTTTTGCTTGCGAAATTGGGTTATAAGGGCCCGACTTCGTTCAAGTCCGTATTTTTTATTAAAAGCATATTAAATGGCAAAGAAATTTATCACGTGTGACGGTAACTATGCAGCAGCCCATGCAGCATATCTGTTCAGCGAAAATGCTGCTATTTACCCCATCACACCTTCCTCCACAATGGCCGAACTTTTTGACGAATGGGTAGCGTACGGCAAGAAAAATATGTTCGGCAATGTCCCGTCTGTCACAGAGATGCAGAGCGAGGCTGGTGCCGCCGGTGCGGTCCACGGTTCGTTGCAGGCGGGCGCCCTGACATCGACCTTCACGGCGTCGCAGGGTCTGCTGCTTATGATCCCCAATATGTACAAGATTGCCGGTGAGATGCTTCCCGGCGTGTTCCACGTCTCTGCCCGCGCTCTGGCGACACACGCCCTCTCAATTTTCGGCGACCATCAGGATGTTATGGCTGCCCGCGCAACCGGATTCAACTTCCTGGTATCAAATAACCCTCAGGAAGCAATGGACCTCGGTGCTGTGGCTCATCTGGCAGCGATCAAGAGCAGCCTGCCTTTCCTGCACTTCTTTGACGGCTTCCGCACCTCCCATGAGATTCAGAAGATTGAGATCCTCGAGGGTGAAGAGCTCCGTCCGCTGGTGAGCGACAAGGCTCTGGAGCGTTTCCGCGAGCGTGCCCTCAACCCGGTCAAGCCGGTTACCCGCGGTACCGCACAGAATCCTGATGTTTATTTCCAGGCCCGTGAGGCCTCTAACCAGTATTACGATGCCGTTCCGGACATCGTGGCGCGCTACATGGGTGAGATTGCAGAAATCACAGGCCGCCACTACCTGCCTTTTGACTATTATGGCGATCCCGCGGCTGAGGATGTCATCGTAGCGATGGGCTCTGTGTGCGACACAATAAAGGAGACCATAGATTATCTGGCAGAGAAGGAAGGCCGCAAACTCGGTCTTGTGAGTGTTCACCTCTATCGCCCTTTCTCGCTCAAGTATTTCAAGCGCGCCCTTCCCAAGAGCGCAAAGCGCATCGCAGTTCTCGACCGCACAAAAGAGAGCGGTGCCAACGGCGAACCTCTTGCCCTTGACGTACGCAACGCGCTCTTTGGCAGCCGCGGCATTCAGGTATTCCACGGCCGCTACGGTCTCTCCAGCAAGGATACCACTCCCGCGCAGATTATCGCTGTGTTCGACAACCTGGCCCTCAAGGAGCCCAAGAATGACTTCACAGTGGGCATCGTGGACGATGTCACATACAAGTCTCTCCCCGTCAAAGGTGAGGTGTCCCTCTCCAAGAAAGGTACTTACGAGTGCCGTTTCTTTGGTCTTGGCAGCGACGGTACTGTGGGTGCAAACAAGAACACCATCAAGATTATCGGGGACCATACAGACAAATATGCACAGGCATACTTTGATTACGACAGCAAGAAGTCGGGTGGTTATACCTGCTCGCACCTCCGTTTTGGCGACAGCCCCATCCGCGCCCCGTATCTGGTGCGCACTCCGGATTTTGTGGCTTGCCACGTCCCGTCGTATCTCAACAAATACGATGTGCTGAAGGGTATCAAGAAGGGCGGTACATTCCTGCTTAACAGCATGTGGGATGAAGAGGAGACGCTGAAGCGCATCCCTGACTTTGTAAAGAAAGAGATTGCCGCCAAGAACATCAGACTCTTCATAATTAACGCCACCAAGATCGCTGCAGAAATCGGCCTTGGCGGCCGCACCAATACCATTCTGCAGTCGGCATTCTTCAAGATTACCGGCATCATCCCTTACGAGGATGCCGTGACCTATATGAAGAAGGCTATCGACAAGTCCTACGGCAAGAAGGGCGAGAGCGTGGTTGCAATGAACTATGCTGCCGTTGACCGTGGCGGCGAATATACAGAGGTGCAGATTCCTGAATCCTGGAAGAAGGCCACCGGCCGCTTTGTGAACCCCGGCTTCAACCGCCTGGCACCCGAGTGGATCCGCAACGTTGCCGATGTCGTAAATGCACAGGAAGGCGATACCCTCCCGGTGAGTACATTTGCAGATCCGGACTTTATTGACGGTACCATCCCTTCCGGCACCGCTGCCTATGAGAAGCGCGGCGTGGCCGTGAACGTGCCCGAGTGGAATCCCGAGAACTGTATCCAGTGCAACCAGTGCGTATATGTCTGCCCTCACGCTGCAATCCGCCCGTTCCTGATGACTTCAGAAGAGGCGGACAAGGCCCCGGAAGGCATCAAGAAGGCTGCCGGCAAGGCTCAGCTCAAGGATTATGTATTTACCATGCAGATCTCTCCAGCCGACTGTACAGGTTGCGGCAACTGCGCTGACGTCTGCCCCGGCTTCAAGGGTGCAAAGGCCCTGGCTATGGTTTCTGCCGAGAGCCAGCAGGCAGAGCAGGCCAACTTCAACTACCTGCACTCCAAGATAGGTTACAAGGATAACATCCTCCCCAAGGAGCAGAGCGTTAAGAACCTTGGGTTTGCACAGCCTCTGTTTGAGTTCAGCGGCGCCTGCGCAGGCTGTGGTGAAACCCCTTATATAAAGACCATCACCCAGCTCTTTGGTGACAGTATGGTTGTGGCCAATGCCACTGGCTGCTCCTCTATCTATGGCGCATCGTTCCCTTCATCTCCTTATTGCACGGATGCCAAGGGACACGGCCCCGCATGGGCAAACTCCTTGTTTGAGGATAACGCAGAGTTTGGTCTGGGTATGCGTCTGGGTAGCGAGAAGGTTCGCGACAATATTGCAGAACTTATGACCAAAGGTCTGGATTGCCCCAAGTGCTCCGATGAGATAAAGGCTCTCTACACCAAGTGGCTTGAGAACCGCGGCGACCGCAAGGTTACCTATGAGGTTTACGAACAACTTGTCCCGCTCATGGAGAAGTGCAAGTGCGACACCTGCAAGGCTCTTCTCAAACTGCAGAAATTTATCCCTGCCCGCAGTCAGTGGATTATCGGCGGCGACGGCTGGGGTTATGATATCGGCTACGGCGGATTGGATCACGTGCTTGCATCGGGCAACAATGTGAATGTCCTAGTTATCGACACCGAGGTTTACTCCAACACTGGCGGTCAGTCCTCCAAATCTACCCCCGCAGGAGCCGTGGCCAAGTTTGCAACATCCGGTAAGAAGGTGCGCAAGAAAGACCTCGGTATGATGGCGATGAGTTACGGCTATGTTTATGTGGCACAGGTGGCTATGGGTGCTTCACAGGCCCAGCTGCTCAAGGCTCTCAAGGAGGCTGAGGCATACGACGGTCCTTCGCTGATTATTGCCTACGCTCCTTGTATCAACCACGGCCTCAAGGCCGGTATGGGCCACTCTCAGATGGAGGAGCAGA
>CAMKTW010000107.1 GCA_946415795.1 uncultured Bacteroidales bacterium | reverse complement strand
AAGGGCGGATACGAACTTATTCTTAATGCGTGAGATGTTGGAGTAGAAGACCCTTTTGGACTCTGCACAGAGGGATTCCAGGGCATCGTCTCTCAGGCCTGGATCATCGTAAAGCGACTCGCGCTCATACAAGGACTGGAGTTCCTGCCAATGGAGAAGAAGATCGTCGGCAAGGATACCTTCCGGATGCGCAAGGAACAGGCAGAAGAGCGTGCGCTCCACCGGGTTGAGGTAAATCTTCAGGTCGGCTTCAGGCAATAGGACGTGCCCGCGGTACTTTCCAATACCGGGGGCGATTCTGATAGTATGCTTTCCTGCCTTTGACATTGCACGCTTTTTTTGCAAAAGTACTTTGCGGGAGATGCAAATAAAAGCGATTACAAGCTTGTAATTGTTTGCTTTTGTCGAATGTTTTGCTATAGCTGATGGCCGATAAGGCATTAGGTCCTAATCTGCCAGAAAAAGGTGCGCTTGCTGTGTACAATATCAAAAAATATGTTGTAATTATTTGTTTGTTATCAACATTATACTTATATTTGTTGAGAGGGTTAGGCGCGGCTGAGTGCGGCGTCTCCTGCGCAGACAATAACCGCCTTTCGGACGCTGTATACTGGAAAGACAAACGATGGTCGAATATGCCGGCATAGAAGCGCAACTTGCCTGGTTGCTGCTGTTCTCAAATGAAGATGGTTCCCTGAGAGAATCATCTGTCGTCGATTATGCCGGAGTACTGGAGGGTATGGAAGCGACGGAGCTCTTGGCTCTTGTTCGGGCGGCCCAGCGGCGTCTTGTGAAAATGGGTGTGCAGAATGAAGCTGACGCGCAGGCTCCAGTAGAGCTTTATATCGACAAGAGTTTTTGTATCCGCATGGGCGGGCCGGCAGGGACTCAAATCCCTTTTCGGCCTCTGGTGCGTGCGGTTTTCATCCTCTTTCTAAAGCATCCTGAGGGGATTCTGCTTAAAGACAGAGCCCGGTTTCAGAAGGATCTGGAAGACATTTATAAAGTAATAGCGCCCGAAGTCGATGCCGAAGACAGACGGCGCCGGGTACGAAAACTGACCGATCTGGAAGACAACGCGTTCAGTGAGAATCTGTCGGTGCTCAATGCGACTTTAGAGCGTATATTGCCAGTTTCCCAAGTGCATAACTACAAAATCCAGGGCAACAACGGATATCCCAGGCGTATTCCGCTTTCGCCGCTGCTCGTGCACTGGGAAGGTGCTTCTACAGGTCCACCGTAGTGTACCTCTATGCTCAAAAACGGCCGTTTTTGACGGTACCCTGCCACGCGAGTGGACCGGTATGAGCAGTGGTGGTGGTTCCTCACCAGCTGGCGTCCCGCAGCCGCAGCCGCAGCCGCAGCCACGGAAGTGGATATCACAAATAATGCGGTTTAGATTCTGCCATTGAGGTAGTCCTGCCGCAGTGCTTCCGGGAAGCGCTCGATGGCGTAACGGAGCATGGTGCGGGGCATCTGCCTGTAGCGGGGGCGCAAAAATGCCTCCAGGGCGGCCTGGTCGCGTTTGCCGGCCTCGCGGAGCAGCCAGCCCACCGCCTTGTGGATGAGGTCGTGGGGATGGTGGAGGAGAATGTCGGAAATGGCAAAGGTGTCGGCGAGCTGCCCGTTCCGCACGAAGGCCATTGTGGAAACTATGCCGATGCGCTGTTCCCAGATTGTCCGGCCGTTGCGGGCAAGGTCGTAGAGGATGCTGCGGTCCTGTTGCGGCAGCAGCCATTCGCCCAGCAGGGGATAGCAGGAGAGGTCAACCAAGTCCCAGTTGTTGATGCAGTCGGTATGCCCGAGGTAGAAGTCCACGCAGCGCTGCCGCAGCGCCGGGTCTTTACGGGCATGCGAAAAGATTTCCACCAGGACCAGCAGGGCGGCCAGTCGTACCTCATGGTACTCGCTGCCGATGCATCGCCCGATCTCGGCCCAGTCTGTCTCGCGCCAGCACTCCTTGACAATGCGGCGCGTCGCGGGCACCTTGATTCCCAGGAACTTATCTCCTTCTCCATACTGCCCCGGGCCGGTCTTGAAGAATCGGCTCAGGCCTTCTACCTGCGACGGATCCGCCGCCGCCATCATACGGTCTTCCAACTTAAGCATCGTATCAGTTTTCCCCAAATATAAGCATTTCTCCGGAATGGGCCTCAGCGTCATTTGCCATTCCCAGGGAAATTGCCTACATTTGGGAAACGCAAAACGACTATGCTCAAGATTGGAGACAAGATGCCATCCTTCGAGGTGGTGGACCAGGACGGGAAAACCGTCCGGTCAGAGGACTTTATCGGGAAGAAGACCATCATCTACTTCTATCCCAAAGACAACACGTCCGGCTGCACGGCGGAGGCCTGCAGCTTCCGGGACAATTACGCCGCGCTCACCGAAGCCGGCTACAACGTCGTGGGTGTGAGCAAGGACAGCGCCAAGTCCCACACCGGCTTCCGTGCCAAGTACGAGCTGCCGTTCCGTCTGCTGTCGGACACATCGACACAGATGCTGCAGGCATTCGGCGCCTGGGGCGAGAAAAAGATGTACGGAAAAACGGTGATGGGCACTCTCCGCCGCACGTTTATCTTCAACGAAGCCGGCATCCTTGAACGCATCATCGAGAAGGTGGACACCAGGAATGCCGCCGCGCAAATCCTTTAGGCAATCAGATGAACAGCCGGCGGTAGAATTCGGCTTTGCGCTCGAGTGGAAGGGGATAGGCGCGGGACGATGAAGGCATCCTCCAGAAGCGCAGCCGCCTGACGGTGTTCATTCCGGCGCCATCTTGGTTGCCGGGCCCCATGCTGCTAAGGCCGGCGCTATCCTGCCTGCCGGGTCCCATGCTGCTAAGGCCGTCGTGGTGCAGACTGTCGGGCCCCATGCTTCTAAGGTCAATATCGACATATGCTCCCACATCCGGAACGGGGCATCCGAAGCTTTCGGCGACAACGCCGGTAGCTTTTTCGCCTGTGGTGATGAGCATCCTGCAGTGGGGAATGCGATCCAGAAGGGCGCGGATGTCGGTGGGGGTGACCACTTCCAGGAAGGCGTCGGAGGCGTTGTCCCGGAGGCGGCGCACTTCGCAGGCGGTGTCGTAGAAGGCGAGGCCGGCATCGGCACAGAACCGCCGTATGGCTGCTTCGTCAAAGCGCTTTTCCCGGGTCTGGCAGAAATGGTCCTTGTCCCCGAAGTGGACCAGCCCCATGATGCGCCAGAAGTCGTTGATCCAGTTGGGGTAGTAGAAGGGCATGCACCAGCGGTGCGGCTGTGGCGGGAAGCTGCCCAGAAAGAGCATCCGCGCTCCCGCGGGCAGGAACGGCTCAAAGGGATGGCGCTCTACGGGACGGTCTTGACGTGTGTCGCTTCGGCGGCTCCGATTTTTTATGGGGCTGCAGTTGGGATTGCTGCCGGGGTTGCTGCCGGGGTTGCTGCCGGGATTGCTGCCGGGGTTGCTGCCGGGGTTGCTGCCGGGATTGCTGCCATTGACTTTCATAGCGCTAAGTTACTGATTATTTCTGAAATCGCACGGGTCCATTTCTGAAATCGAACGGGTCCATTTCTGAAATCGAACGGGTCCATTTCTGAAATCGCGCGGGGTCCGGCTCTTGAGGCTTTCACGCGAGTATGCTCTCTGCCGTTGCCGGAAGCAAAGCCCGTTTATGGTGACCGCCCGCCTGCTGGATACAGCTTGGTGCAGATACCGGTCCAAGTGACTGTACCCCTATAAGCAATTCCGGCCGTATTTGACCATACCCTGCCGCATCTGTGGACCGGTATGGTCGGCAAAGGCCACAGAGTTGACCTGGGTGTTGACGGCACCCTCCCGCACTCGTGGACCGGTATGGTCGGCAAAGGCCACAGAGTTGACCTGGGTGTTGATGGTACCATGCAGCACTCGTGGACCGGTATGGTCGGCAAAGGCCACAGAGTTGACCTGGATGTTGACGGTACCCTGCAGCACTCGTGGACCGGTATGGTCGGCGAAAGTGGCAAAGTAAATATATGTATCAACATTTTTTTGAAATCGGTTGAAAAAATATTTGGAGGTTGTCAACATTTTACTTATATTTGTAGAAAGTTCTTGCGGCGGTGCTGCGATTAGGAAGACAGGGGTCTGCCGGGGTAGGCGGACCAGCCGGATAATTCGAGGCTGCTGCACAATAAAACGAAAGAAGGCATGAGGAGGTATTATTTGGTGACAACGGCACATCTGGAAGAGGGGCTGTGGTTCAGGGATGATGAAGATTTTGCTACAGGGATGAACTATGTGGCAATCCAGGCGGTGCTGACGCCGAGGGTTATTGTGCTGGTGTTCATCCTTATGTCCAATCACGTGCATTTTGTACTATATGGAACCCGGGCAGAGGTGGAGGCGTTTGTGAACAGTTTTAAGGGCAGGTATTCCCAGTATCTGAGGCGGAAGTGGGGCACGAAAGAATTTCTCCGTCGCAACAGTCTGGATATTAAGGAGATATCGACAGAAGAGCTTGAGGCTATAGAACGGGCAATGGCTTATGTGCAGATGAACTGCGTGGCGGCGAATATCTGCCTGCATCCATGTCAGTATCGGTGGGGGACCGGGAATGCGTTCTTTCAGGCCGGCATGGTTAATTCCCGTCGACTTGGGGACTTGTCCGGCCGTGAAAGAATCCGCCTGTTGCATAGCGGTGAGGCGGTGAAACTTCCGGATGGATGGCTGATTTCGGATGCGGGTTATGTCCTGCCTGAGTCGTATGTCGACGTGAAGAGGGTAGAGTCCATCTTCAATAATCCCAGGAGGATGCAGTATTTTTTGAACAGTTCTTCCAAGGCCAGGAAGCGCCTGGAATCGGAGGATGAGAACTTGCCGGCTTTCAGGGACCAGGTGATACTTGGTGCGCTGCCAGACCTTTTGCAAAGTATGTTTAAGAAGACGGCATTCAGGAACCTATCTGTCAATGAGCAGGCCGAGACTCTCCGTCAGATTCGTTTCCGCTTCAGTGCCGGTGTGCATCAGATCGCCCGGGTGTGCGGCATTTCATATTCCGATGCCGCTCGCCTGTTGGATACAGCGTAGTGCAGATACCGGTCCAAGTGACTGTACCCCTATGAGCAATAACGGCCGTATTTGACGGTACCCTGCAGCACCCGTGGACCGGTATGGTCGGCAAAGGCGATGCCGCCCGCCTGTTGGATACAGCGTAGTGCTGATACCGGTCCAAGCGACTGTACCCCTATGAGCAATAACGGCCGTATTTGACCATACACTGCATCTACCGTGGACCGGTATGGTCGGCAAAGGCCACAGAGTTGACTTGGATGTTGACGGTTCCCTGCAGCACCCGTGGACCGGTATAAGCACCGGGAGCGGGAGAGCGAGAGAGCTGGAGAGCGGGAGAGCAAAAGAGTGAGCGAGAGAGCGGGAGAGCGAGAGAACTGGAGAGCGGGAGAGCGAGAGAACTGGAGAGCTGGAGAGCTGGCGAGCAAAAGAGTGAACGGGAGAGCAAAAGAGCGGGCGCAGATAAGACAATCCCCGGCTCTAAAGCAGCTCTGCCAGCACTTTGTGGTCGATGGTGCTCAGGTTGCCTTTGCGGACGATGACGAACTCGTTCTCATAGGGTTTGCCGGGGGTGATGCGCTTGGTGCGGAAGGTCTGGTATTTGATTTTTAATAATGACTTTACCCTGGAGTCTTCGAACATGGCTGCCGCCGACCCAAAGTAAAAATGTTCATGGGTGT
>CAMKTW010000106.1 GCA_946415795.1 uncultured Bacteroidales bacterium | reverse complement strand
CTGCAGATCCTCCTGTGTTGCCTGTGCGTTGAGCTCCTCATAGTCAAACTCGGGAACACCGCCCCGGGAGCAACCAGCAATAAGGGCGCAAAGAATTGCGCCCTTGATTGTTACTGACCAGAGCCTCTCCATTATTTGCCCATCAAGGTGAAGATCTTGTTAAGTACACCGGTGGTGCTGCTCATAGCCTGGGTATTCTGAGCCTCGGCAGCCGCCTGCTCGTCAATCTCACCGCTGCGGGTGAGCAGCGCAGCCAGCGAAGAGACGTCGGTGTTGTTCACCAGTGCTGCCAGCAGGTTAGTGATTGCGGAGCTGTTGGTGTTGGTGATGGTGTTCTTGGAACCGTTCACCAGACCGGCTGCGAAGCTGCCCAGGACAGAGTTGTTCTGGCTGTTGCCCTTAAGGCTCTGGATACTGGTGGCGAGGGTTGCGAGGTTGATCAGGTTGCTGATGTTGCTGGTGTCAAGCCTGCCGTCTTTCAAAAACTGGGCGAACAGGTTGGTAAGGGCAGTGCCGGTGGTGGTGCCGCTGGTTGAGGGGTTGGCGGCAGTCGAGCCGGTGAGACCGCAGGAGGTGGTGATAAAAGCGGTGAGCGCGAAAGCTGCAATTACGGATAATACTTTTTTCATTGTCGTTTATTTAATCGTTATCTAATATTATTCGGATTTAACCTCCGGAAGTTCCAATCCATATTTCTTGCGGCGGTCTTCCAGCTTCAGCAGGAAGGTGAAGATGAACGCCAGCACACCGAAAGAAGAGAAAATCAGCATAGGTGCCAGGTAACCTCCTGTCTTGTCCAGGACCACTCCGATGAGCAGCGGAACCAGGCAGAGGCCGATGTTCTGCACCCAGAAGATGAGGCAGTATGCGCTGCCCAGCACCTTCTCGTCGATAATCTTGGGAACCGACGGCCACAGGGCTGCGGGCACAAGGGAGAAAGACACGCCCAGAACCAGAATCAGCACCAGCGCGAGCCACTTGCTGGGGAATGCCGGCAGCAGGAGGGCAAAACTCAGGTGGCAGGCCACCATTATGAGCGAGCCGATGAGCAGCATACTTGCAGCCTTTCCCTTGAACGAGATGAAGGCACCCAGGAAGGGGGTCAGTCCCATCGCCAGGATGGGGAAGAAACTGAACAGGTGAGAAGCGGTGCTGGCGTCGATGCCCAGGGTCGATTCAAGATAGTTGGGAGCGTATCTCTGGAACGGGAAGATGGCGCTGTAATAGAGTACGCACATAAGGGCCACGATCCAGAACATCTTGCTGGAGAATATCTGTCCAAGGTCCTTGATATGGAACTCATCTTCCGGATTGGGCTCGGAAGAGAGCAGCCCCGCCGCCATCAGCTGACTGTCGAACTTACGGTCCATTATTGTGAACACGATAAAGAAAATCAGGCCGATGATGAGCAGCGCGGTACAGAAGGCCAGCGGCGCAACTACAGTGCCGAACTTGTTGTAGATCAGTGGTGAAATCCACATTACCGCGAACACGCCCAGGCGGGCGATAGCCATCTCGACACCCATAGCGAGTGACATCTCCTTCCCCTTGAACCACTTTGCGATGGCCTTGGAAACGGTGGTGCCGGCCATCTCGCAGCCGCAGCCGAATATCATAAATCCCAGCGAAGCCATCTTGGCGCTGCCGGGGAGGGCGGTCCACCAGCTGCCCAGCCAGTTGCAGAATGCTGTGGACTGGAACCAGTCACTGATACCCACAAACTTGATGCAGGCGCCGGCCACCATAAGGGATGCGGAGAGGATGCCGGTGTGGCGTACCCCCATCTTGTCCAGGATTATTCCGGCCAGGATCAGGAAGCCGCATACGTTAAGTATGAATTCGCTTGCGGCGTAGGTGCCGAAGGTGGTGCTGCTCCAGCTCAGTTCGCTTTCCAGCATACTCTTGAGCGGCGACATCACGTCCACGAACATATATGCAAAAAACATCATCGAGGCGATGAGAATCAATGCGCCCCAGCGCGCTATGGCGCTGTCGTTCATCAGTCTGACTAACTTATCTGACATATTCTTACTGTTTAATAATCTCCATAAAACGCTTCATACCGCGGGTGGCGACATCTGTGATCTGCGTGACGCCGGGGATGGGTACGCTCACCGGCTTTGGGTCTATCAGGTATATCGGAGTCCCGGGGCGGACATATTGAACCAGGCTGGCGGCGGGGTAAACCTGCATCGAGGTCCCCACAATCAGCATCATATCGGCTTCTGAAGCAATCCTGGCCGCGGTTTCAAATCTGGGCACGGCCTCTCCGAACCATACGATATTGGGTCGCAGCTGTACTCCCCGCTTGTCGGTGTCGCCGAGGTTCACAGGCTTGTAGCCCACGTCGATGGTGTGCTCATCCTGATCTGCATCTTCCGGACGGACCTTAGTGGCTTCTCCGTGCAGGTGCACCACCTTTGTGCTGCCCCCCTGCTCGTGCAGGTTGTCTATGTTCTGGGTGACCACCGTCACGTCAAAATCCTTTTCAAGGGCCGCAATCATCTTGTGGGCGTCATTGGGCTTTTTGGTGGCGAGTTCACCGCGCCGCTGGTTGTAGAACTCCAGTACCAGGGCCCGGTTGCGCCACCACCCCTCGATGGTGGCCACGTCGGCCACGTTATAGTTCTCCCACAGGCCGTTGCTGTCGCGGAACGTGCTTATCCCGCTCTCTGCGCTTACTCCCGCGCCGGTCAATACCACAAGTTTTTTCATTTTGTCTATACGAAATAACGCTTTTTGAGCCACTGTTCAAACATCGGGTCAATCACAGAGGCCTTGTCTTCAGAATCGAAAGTTACAATTTCTTTGTTGGAAAGTGCTTCTTTCAGGCGAAAAACATTTGCCGAACTGTTAAGATTATACTTTGACAGCACTTCTGAAGAGCTGAACTTGCTGGCGCCGTCGCATACCGCGCGCAGGAAATTCAGCTGGTTTGGAGTGAGGTTGCTCACAGTGTAGCGGTAAAAGGCCTCGTGATCGTAAAAATATGAATCTACCGCACTGCGGAGGATGCGCTTGTTGATATAGCCTATGGCAAGATTGTCGCAGATGGCAGCCAGAGTGTTCATTATCAAGGGATTGCCTTTGGAGGTACGATAGATGGCTTCACCCGTTTCCTCTTCCATATCCTTACCGGAATGCAGGAACCCGTTCCGCAGGTAAACCAGGCTTTCCTTCTTGTCCAGCGGACCGACGGGGATGTTGCAGTTTGTTTGAAAGAAGAATTTCTGCCGCTCAAAGATCTCCTTCATCGCGTTCACCTGCTCGCCCGTAACAATGTACGCTACCTGATGGCCGGCCGTCTCCCGCTCCATAAGCTTGAGCAGCTCGTCCCCCCTGTCAAATTTCAGGATGTTCTGGAACTCCTTGAAATATACTACGTAATTCGCCCCGGTATAACCCGCCAGTATATTGGGCAGGTTTATGGCAAAGGTGGTGGTGATGTTGTCCGGCGATACCTGAATGGGGAAAAGGGCGTCGTGGTTATACTCCTCGATCGACTTGCTGAGCGCATTCACGTACATTCTGCCAAGCATCCCGGCACTGGTGACGTTGAAAAGGTCCAGCGTTATCACCTTCATAGGGTAGGAGGCTGCCTTAAGGGAGTGCAGGGCCCTTTCCACGAGGGATTTCTTGCCGCTGCCGGGAGGGGCGTAAATGGTGGTGAACTGCTTCTGTCTTATCTGCGCAGCCAGTTGGCGGGCCGTGTCGCCCCTTGAGATGAACTTGTCGCCCTGCGCTATGCGCTTCCAGTCAAAATAAGAAACCATCTCCTCGGTAAATAACAGGTGTGTTACAAATGTATATATAATTATTTTGCAATTCAAATAACTTTAGTATCTTTGCACTCCCCAAGAGGGCTTATAAAGTCGTTAAGCTATTGGCAAAGAGATATTTAGTGTAATATCCGCTTACGGCTATTAATTTTTTAAAATTAATTTATGTACGCAATTGTTGACATTGCAGGACAGCAGTTCAAGGTTGAGAAGGGCAGCAAGATATTTGTTAACCGTCTCGCAGCCGATGTAGATTCTTCGGTAAACTTTGACAAGGTCCTTCTGATCGACAACGAAGGTGCCGTCCAGGTTGGCGCACCCTATGTTGCCGGCGCTACTGTAAAAGCTACCGTAATGGAGCACTGCAAGGCTGACAAGGTTATCGTTTTCCACAAGATCCGCCGCAAAGGTCTCACCAAGAAAAACGGTCACCGTCAGTATCTGACTAAAATTCAAATCGACGAAATCGCTTAATCCAGTTTAGACTATGGCTCACAAAAAAGGTGTCGGTAGTTCAAAGAACGGCCGTGAATCGGAAAGCAAACGCTTGGGCGTTAAATTGTTCGGCGGTCAGGCAGCAAAGGCTGGCAATATCCTGGTCCGTCAGAGAGGCACTGTCCACAATCCCGGCGAGAACGTCGGAATGGGTAGGGACCATACTCTTTACGCATTGGTCGATGGTACAGTGGCATTCAAGAAAACCCGTGGCAACAAATCTTTCGTCTCTGTTATTCCCGCTGAGGTACAGGGCGAGGCATAATTCCCACTGAGGTTTTATCCAAGAATAATGGGCATCCCGCTTGGGTGCCCATTTTTTTGTTTTTTGTTTTCGGGTGTTGTATGAGGACCTTGTTTGTGATGCCCGAAGACTTGCGTGTGGGATTATCCAGTTTTATTTGTCAAATGGTCCACCCGGGAAAACCTTCGTTTCATGCATAGATGTGCCCCAAAGTGTCGATAACGTCCCAAAAACTGGGACGTTACTGTCAAAAACGGCCATAAATGCGCATAACGTCCCAGGAACTGGGACGTTATCAACACTTCCTGCTTTCGTTCACTGTCCCCTATGGGATGATGTTTGTTACAGTCTGTCCAGCAACTTCGCCGCGTCTTCATAAGATATTCCGCAGACACGTGCGATTTGCCTAGCATCGGCGCTGAAACGGAACCGAATCTGCCTGACGAGTTCTGACCCTTCGTCGTCGGAGAGATCTTTGAACGATGCCTTCTGAAACAGGCCCCGGCATAAGTCTGGTATGGCTCCTAGGAGTATCTGATCCTTGAATGCAGGAAACCTCTCTGAGGCTGACTCGAACCTTTTCTTTGCTTTGGAAGAAGTATTCAAGAAGTAATTCATTCTGTTGGGATGGCGGAAGCGGCTTTCAACAAATGAAACATCCACATACATTTCGGGCAAGATGAAGCCGTCATCGCAAATAACCCATTCCCCGGGCAGGTCAGTAAAACCGCTATGTGTCAATCGGCATAGTGCCCGGCGGGACATGCTTCCTACAGTACGTCCGGCTGGCTTGTTCCGGTTGAAGAAAGAGTTTCCCGTCCCCCATGGCCATTGGCTTGGATGGGAGCAGATATTCGCAGCGACACTATTCATCTGCACGTATGCAATTGCTTTTTCAGGAGCTTCATTATCAAAGGGTACTACACGGATATCAACCGGATTTCCCCTCAAGAATTCCTTTATTCCATACTTTCGGCGCATGTGTATTGAATACCTTTGCCTGAATCTCTCGATAAATTCCTCTGCGTTCCGGCGGGTTCCCAATAATACGAAGTGTACATGGTTGGACATCAGAATAAACGCAAGCACCGCCACATCTGGTGAACAGACAGCCTGAATGGCGACATAATTCATAGCCACCTTGAAATCCTCTTCATCCCTAAACTACAGGCTGTCTTCAAAGTGGTCGGTCGTGAGCAAATAAATCATCTTCATAACAATCTCCGGCACCTTGCTCCGGCATTACAAATATACTATTGCCAGAAGGCGGTGTCAATAGTCCGGAGAGTTTTTTATCTTTGAATCATATGCGATATGAAAAGCGAACACCATCCATTCCCACCTTTTCTCCCACCTGGGGCTAAGATACTGTTTCTGGGTAGTTTCCCACCTCCGGCCTGCCGTTGGAGCATGCCGTTTTATTACCCCAATTGGATCAATGACTTTTGGCGCATAATGGGACTTATACATTTTGGGGATAGAGATC
>CAMKTW010000105.1 GCA_946415795.1 uncultured Bacteroidales bacterium | reverse complement strand
TTGCGAACCAATTGTTGAATTGTTGGCATAAAAAGTTATTAATCTTTTATTTAAATAAATAGGCCGCTTTTTTGCGGGCTGCAAAGATAGGAATATTTTTAAGAATATCAACACGTTTTGCACAAAAGATTATCTTTGCACAGACGATGACAATCACCCCGATAGCATACATCCGCTCGCCTTTCTGCGAAAAGTTCGGCATCCCGCGCCAGAGCCGTCTGGCAGAGAGCGTCCCCGCCACGGTAGAATTCGCCCCCGGATTCCGTTCTGCGGAGTCGGTGCGCGGACTGGACGCCTTCTCCCATATCTGGCTGATCTGGGGTTTCAGCGAGGCGCAGTGGGAGGGTAATTTCACCGTCCGTCCGCCGCGCCTGGGGGGCAATACCCGTATCGGGGTGTTTGCCTCCCGCTCGCCGTTCCGCCCGAACAGCCTGGGCATATCGGCGGTTCGATTAAAGTCAATTGAGATGACAGCCGACCGCGGACCTGTGCTGCACCTGACCGGGGCCGACCTGCTGGACGGTACTCCTGTTTACGACATCAAGCCCTATATCCCATACAGTGACTGCATCGAAGATGCCTCCGACGGGTACACCGCCCCCACCAAAGATCACCGGCTCAAGGTAGAATTCGCACCGGGAACGGTCGCTGAAGATAATCTGCGCAGTGAGGGTACAATCGTACCCCGGGTTTATAACACAGATACGTCCTGTCCTGGCTACACTCCCACCGCCGATGAATTACGGCAAATCGCGCAGCTCCTCTCGCTCGATCCCCGGGTCTCTTACGACAGCGACCCGGAAAAGGTCTGGGGTATGTCATACGGCAACTTCAACGTCCGCTTTACGGTGTCCGGCGGTGTCGCCACGGTTGTTAGCATCGACCGGCGCTAGTTTCCTCCGGATTCCCCGTGGCACCTTTGCCTCTGAAAATCAATCACTTCCACACTTCCGCTTGCGCATTTGTGCGCAAGCGATATGTTGTAAAACATTGATAATAAGGCTCAGAGGTGCCACGGGAAAAATCTCGCCGAATGAGCGAAAGAATGACTATATTTGTGGAATAAATCTTAATCGTACAATGTATTCTCTCAAAGAGCAGGAAGCCTTAATTATGCGCGCCATCTGCAACCTGCGGTTCGTAAAGGAGCCGGCCGGGTTGTACGAGCCGCTTGAGTATATGATGTCCATAGGCGGCAAGCGCCTCAGGCCGAGGCTGTGTCTGGCGACATATAACCTCTACAGCGACGACATCGGGGACAACATTATATCTCCTGCACTGGCACTGGAGATTTTCCACAATTTCACTTTGCTGCACGATGACATTATGGACCGCGCCGAAACCAGGCGGGGGCAGCTTACCGTGTGCAAAAAATGGAACGACAACGTGGCGATACTCTCTGGCGACGTGATGTGCATATTGGCTTACAAGTATCTTACGGCCTGTCCTGCCGGGGTCCAGCCACAGGTGCTGGAGCTTTTCTCCCGGATGGGGGCCGAAGTATGCGAAGGGCAGCAATACGATATGGAATTTGAGTCCCAGCCAATAGTGACCAGCGACGAATACATCAATATGATCGGGCTCAAGACCGCCGCTCTGCTGGCCTGCTCTGCCAAGATGGGGGCGATAATAGCCGGTGCACCACAGACCCAGGCAGACGCCCTGTACGATTTTGGTTGGCAGATCGGACTCGCATTCCAGATTTCTGACGATTATCTGGACACCTTTGGCGATCCGCACGTCTTTGGCAAGAAAATCGGCGGCGATATCCTGTGCGGCAAGAAGACATGGCTGCTCGTGGAGACTATCAAGCGTACAGCAGGTGCCAGCCGCCAGCGCCTGAACGAGATACTGGCAATGGGAGAAGACCGCGCAGAGGAGAAGATTGCCGCTATGCAGCAGCTTTATATAGACCTTGATGTCAAGCAGGACGCAATCAAGGCAATAGAGGCTTACCACGAAAAGGCAATGGAGTGTCTTGCCGGCAAAGGGTTCACCCCGGCGCAGCTTGAGTCATTGAAGGAGTTTTCCACATCGCTGGTCCACAGGGAGGATTAATCATTTTCAAATGGGCAATCTTGAGATAATGGCCCCCGCAGGCAACTTTGAGTGCCTGCAAGCCGCCATCCAGGGCGGCGCCGATTCTGTATACTTTGGTGTGGGGAACCTTAATATGCGCTCCCACTCCGCCAACAATTTTGCCGTGGAGGACCTGCGGCAGGTTTGCGATATCTGCCGCGAGGCGGGCATCAAGAGCTATCTGACGGTTAACATTACCTTCTATAATGAGGATCTGGAGCCTATGCGGCAGCTGCTCTCCGCAGCGAAGGAAGCGGGCGTGACGGCCGTCATCGCATCAGATATGGCAGCTGTCCTGGAGGCCCGCAGGCTGGGAATCGAGATACACATCTCCACCCAGCTGAGCATATCCAACATAGAGAGCCTGCGTTTTTACGCCCAGTTTGCCGATGTGATCGTGCTGGCACGCGAGCTGACCCTCCCGCAGGTAAAAGAGATTCACGAGGCCATCGTCCGCGAGGGGATCAAAGGCCCCGGCGGAGAGCTGATCCGGCTGGAGATGTTTTGCCACGGCGCGTTGTGTATGGCGGTTTCGGGCAAATGTTACCTCTCACTGCACGCCCACAACGCCTCTGCCAACCGCGGCAGTTGCTATCAGGTATGCCGCCGCAGCTATATAGTCACCGACCGCGACGACGGCAATGAGCTGGAAATAGACAACAAATACATAATGTCACCCAAGGACCTTTGCACCATAGAGTTTATGGACCGCATCATCGACGCCGGAGTCACGGTGTTCAAGATAGAGGGACGGGCCCGCAGCGGCGAGTATGTCAAGACCGCCTCCCGCGCATATCGCGACGCGGCCGACGCCGTAGAGGCCGGCACCTACAGTGCAGAATTAGGTTCGCAGCTCAAGACCCGCCTGGCCACAGTCTTCAACCGCGGCTTCTGGGACGGCTATTATCTTGGAGCCAGGATGGGTGAGTGGAGCGATGTTTACGGCAACAAGGCTACCCGCACCAAGCGCTACCTCGGCAAGATTACTAACTGGTTTGAGAAGATAGGCATTGCTGAAGTGCAAATTGAGACGGGAGAACTCTCTGTGGGAGACCCGGTTATAGTAAGCGGCCCCACGACCGGCGTGATAGAATTCAATGTGGAGGAGATCCGAGTGGACCTCAAGAGGGTGCAGACGGCTCACAAAGGCGACCTGTGCTCCATCCCATGCGCGACCAAACTCCGCCGAAGCGACAAAATCTTCCTGTTCACCCCTGACGTGTAAACATAGATTATATATCTTTGCCAACGTAATAACACGACGGCTATGGAGATACTATTTGCAACGGCAAACCACAACAAGGTGGTGGAGATTGCCGGTAAACTTGGCGAAGATTTCAAGATCATAACCCCGGCTGATCTTGGCTACGGGGAGGACATACCTGAAACACACGAAACAATCCGCGAAAACGCGATTGAGAAGGCCCGGTTCATCTGGGACAAATTCCATAAGACCTGCTTTGCCGACGACACCGGACTTGAGGTGGATATCCTGGACGGCGCACCCGGAGTCTATTCTGCCCGCTACGCAGGTGAGCCCAAGAATCCCGCCCAGAATGTCGTCAAACTGCTCAAAGAACTCAAAGGAGTACTGTTTGAGAATCGTACGGCCCGCTTCCGCTGCGTGATTGCGCTCATTGAAGACGGCGAACTGCACACTTTTGAGGGAATCTGTGAAGGTCACATCTCCCTGGAGCCGATGGGAGAACTGGGTTTCGGCTACGACCCCGTGTTTGTCCCCGAGGGTATGGAGCGCACGATGGCCACCCTGACTTTGGAGGAGAAAAACACCATATCCCACCGGGGCCGCGCCGTGGAACAGCTTATCGGATACCTGAAAGCAAACCGCAAATAATCTCTCCCCTTAAGCCAAATGGCTGCCGACCGAGAAACCCGGATTATTGTGCTCCATCTGACCAAGTATGGGGACCGCTCCCTGGTTGTGCAGGCCCTGGATGCCGAACGGGGGCGCACCGGCTTTTTCCTGCGCGGAGCAGGCAAGGGTCACGGCGGGCTGAACTATTTTCACAGCCTTGGCATACTGGATGTGGTGGCCGCCAGTAATAAAGGCGACCTGGAGTACATCAAAGAATTCGAGAATCCGCACCGTCTGGACGCCATCCGCACCGACCCGTACAAAAGCGCCATTGCTCTGTTCATAGGCGAGCTGCTTTACCGCAGCCTGCTGGACGGCGCAATGGATTCCGATCTGTTTGAGTTTCTTGAAGGGCAGATCCTCTCACTGAACAGCGAGCAGGGCAGCGTGGCAAACTTCCATATCTGCTTTCTGGTAGATTTCTGCAGGGCGCTGGGACTACAGCCAAAAGACAACTTCTCCCCCTCAACCCCGCTCTTTCAACCTTTCAGTGCAGAATTCACCGCCACGGACACTCTGGCTGAAACCCTGAGCCCGGAAGCATCCCTCCTGCTCCACCAACTCCTCTCCCTCCCACGTGAAGAGGCGCTGCGAATACCCCTGAACCGCGACCAGCGGGGAGACTTTGCAAAAAAAATGGTTGAATACCTCTCCTACCATCTTTCGCAGAACCTCAACATCCGCTCCCTGAAGGTTCTCCACGATCTGTTCAGCTGATGGACAACTCTTTTTACGCTGGAAGTTAATAGACCTCGCGTAACCAGCGCTCGAAAAACTTGTCGGAGACAGAGTATTCTTTCTCCCCGTTTGTGACATCGTATGTAAGGAGTTGCTGATCTAGCAATTTTATTACGGCTTTTTGAGCAGAACTGGAAGACTGCAGCGAATTGCGTTTTACAAAAGCTCCGGATGTAAGATTCTTTGCAGGCCTCTCTTTGGCAACAGCAGCGAGCATCTGTTTCTGTGCCATAGGGAGCTCCGCCATAGTTTTGCCATATGAATGGCTGTTCTCCTCAAGGATACTGTCAATGGTGTGTTTGATGACGTTCTTGTCTATGCTATCACCCTCTTTTGAAAAAGAAAAGATGTCGTGAAATATCCTGTGTAGATAGTATGTATAGCCCTCGAATTCATCATAGCAGAAACCGGCCACATCGGAATCAATTGCGATTCCGGCCTTATCAAAATTCTTCACTACAAAATCTACATACTTGTCTTTATCTATGCACCCAAGGCGTAATGGCTGCGCACTGTTGTAAAAAGGCTTTGAATAAGAAGAAAACATCTGCTCCAGAATATGACGGTCACTCCCTGCGAAAATGAAATGACAATTGTTCATTGTTTGGATGTGCGTGCGCAGAAGCGCCTCTACATTCTTGTCTGGATAGCGTGAAATCTGCTGGAATTCATCTATCGCGACTATACACGGCTTATCGGCATTCTCAAGGTATGAGAATATCTCTTCCAGGGTCATCTCCGGTGCGTTGATGTCACCAAGTTGCAGGTTGATTCTGGGCTCGCCTGAGACCGGATCTAAGCTGAACGCAGCAGATAAAGACCGCAAAGTATTCAAAAACAACTTGAGCGCCTTCTTCTCGCCGGGAACCAGCTGCCTGTAAATCTCCTTGCCCAGAAAGTAGGCCATTTCTTGCAGCGAAGATGTTGCATATATATCCGTATAGAAGGTACAGTATCTCTCCTTAATACGTTTTTGTTCAAAAACGTGCCGGATAAGTTGTGTTTTGCCCATCCTTCTTGATGATGTCAAAAGTATATTGCTTTGATTCTCAAGACTGGTTATTATTACCTCTGTTTCCCTCTGCCTGTCACAGAAAAACTCATCCGGAATAATACCGGTAAGCACAAAAGGATTCATCATATAGTATTCTTTTCCACAAAGATACGACGCATTTTCTCCATATCCAAATTTAGATTATCCGTTTTGGATAATCTGTTTTGGATAATGGTGTAGGAGGAGAACAAGTACCGGTAGGGATACTATTTTATGTCGTCAAGAATCAGCTCGTAGTCAATCTGTTTCTGTTCCATAGAT
>CAMKTW010000104.1 GCA_946415795.1 uncultured Bacteroidales bacterium | reverse complement strand
TATTATTTACTGGAGAAGCGCATATGCACAAACGCGGCTTGTCCTGCCAAAGCGCCGAGGTGCGCCAGAACCAACCCGTCCCGTGCGGCAGTGCTCGTCATTTGGACTTTAAGAAGGGTAAAAGTGGCGCTCCCGCCAAAGTTTCGTGGAGCCCTAAATGTCAGTGCGGCGCTTTGGCTGGGCTGCTGGCGACAGAGCGCAGGGGCAGTTATAGTTCGCAGCTTGAATTCTTTCAGGGCAGATTTTTGCCCAGAAAGGATTGCAAGCGGAGAATCTACCCCGAGCGGCCGTTATAGTGCGACAATCATTTTGATCTTTCCCATCGTTGTTTCGAACCACCTACAGGGCGCACGTCAGATTCGATTCCGCTTAAGTGCCGATGACGTCCCAAAGAATGGGACGTTATGCGCATTTTGGGCCGATTTTGACGGTAACGTCCCGGTTTTTGGGACGTTATCAACATTTCGGGGATAATTATGCTTGAAGCACAGCGTCTTCCCGTGTCTTCAAGTACATACAAACGGCAAGCAGGTGTCAAAAGGCACCTGCTTGCCGTTTGTATGGTAGCACCACTCTCCTACCCGATAAGCTGCGGGAGGAAGATGGAGAAGATGAGGATGGCGAGGCCGCCTGCCAGAGTCCAGATAATCTTGGGTTTGCAACCCTTCCACTCCTTGAGCACGATGCCCCAGAAGTTGGAGAAGAGGATATCAAGCGACATCAGGATTGCCCAGGCGAATGCGAGCAACGCGGGAGAACCGGTAAGGAACGCCTTGCCCAGCGAGAGGCCGAAGAACTGGCTGTACCAGAGGATACCTGCCAGAGCGCAGAACAGCAAGTTGTGACCCCAGAGTTTACCTTTCTTATAGTCGCCCCAGGTTTTGTTCTTGGTGTTCTGGCTGAAGCAATATACAGCATTCACGATAAAGCCTCCGAATGTTACAAGCAGCACAGCGGGGAGCTGCTTGAACATCTCGTTAGTACCCTCAAAGAACATCTTGTCGCCGCACCCCAGGCCAATTGCAAAGCAGGCACTCATAAAGCCGGAAATCAGAGCCACAAGGATACCCTTGCCAAAATTGAAGCGCTGCGGCTCGGCACCGTCCTTCTTTTCAGAAGCGCTGGCCTTGGCTCTCATACTGCCGGCAATGCCGATGATGAGCACACCGATGAACATCACCACGACGCCTGCAATCACGGCTCCGGTGATGGTACCCATAGCGCCGGTGCTCAGACCCAGCAAGTCGGTGGCAAGCGGAGTGAGAATCACGCCCAGTGCAGAGCAGATGCCCAGCGCCAGGCTCTGACCCAGAGCGACGCCAAGATAACGCATAGACAGGCCGAAGGTGAGGCCGCCCACACCCCACAGCATACCAAAGAAGATGGTAAGCAGGGTTGCCTTGGGATCGGCAGTGTAGAGAGACATCAGGGAGTTGCCATCCGTCACCGCGAGCAGCGCACCCAGCAGCGGGAACACCAGCCACGCAAAGACGCCCTGGACAATCCAGTAGCTCTCCCAGCTCCAGTCCTTGATCTTGTTGATGGGCACGTAACTGCTGGCCTGGCAGAACGCACCTATCGCGATAATCAGTAATCCGATGAGAATCATAACCTGTTATCTTTTGCTGGTTACCTCTGCCTCGTATTTCTGGATGACGTCTATGAACTCCTGCCCTACAGGAACATTGTTCTTAAGGCAGAACATATCATATACGGCACCCCAAGGCATAGCCTTTGCCTCCTCGAAGAGGGCGAGCACCTCAAAGTGCTTGTCTTCAAGCTCGTACTTGCTCATCTGCTCGCGAGGCTCGAGCATAGCGCGGAGCATACACTTCTGGGCTGCGCGGCTGCCGGTAACGTAAGCGCCGACGCGGTTCATCGCACCGTCGAAATAGTCCAGGCCGTAGTGTACGCGCTCCAGTGCACCGGCACGTACAATCTCTGCAAAGAGTTCGAGAGTGTTGTCGTCCATAATTGTCACGTGGTCAGAATCCCAGCGGATCGGACGGCTCACGTGGAGCATCAGCTCAGGCACGAAATTGAGAAGTGCCGATACTTTGTCTGCGGGAATCTCAGCCGGGTGATAGTGACCGGTATCGATTGTGGGGATCTTGCCGTTCTTGGCTGCATAAGCTGTGTAGAAGTCGTGGGAACCTACGGTGAAGCTCTCCAGACCGATTCCGAACACCTTACCCTCGATGCAGTCCTTCATATGTTTCTTGTCCTCTGCAAAAATCTTGTCCAGAGAGTCCTTGAGCAGGCTGCGATAGAGGAAATGATTTACAGATACATCCTTGCAACCGTCGTGTACCCACACGTTGAGGATACAGGGGTCGCCCTGGGCCTTACCCATCTCGTCTGCGATATCGCGGCAGCGTTTGGTATGCTCGATCCAGAAATCGCGGATACCCTTGTCAGGATTGGAGAGCGAAAGATTGCCGCTCTTGGGGTGTGAGAACGAGGTGGAGTTGAAGTCAAGCTTGGTGTCGTTTGCCTTGCCCCAGTCAATCCAGCTCTTGAAATAATCTACCGTCACCTCGTCGCGGTCAACCACCTTCCCCTGGAAATCGCCATAAATCTCGTGGAGATTCAGGCGGTGGGTACCGGGAATCAGACTCTTTGCCTTGAGCACGTCTGCGCGGAGCTCATCTATGTTGCGGGCCGCACCGGGATAGTTGCCGGTGGACTGGATACCTCCGGAAAGGGCGCCTGCCTGCACTTCGAAACCCTTGACATCATCTGCCTGCCAGCAGTGCATTGAGAGGTGGAAATTCTGGAGCTGCTCCATAACCTTGTCGGTGTCGATACCGATGGCAGCATAACGTTCTTTGGCCTGTTCGTAGGCCTTTATTACCTGTTGTTCTTTCATCTTGGTTTAAATTATTTTGAAATTATTTCCTTGAATCTGGTGTATGCTTCATTCCAGAGGGCGGCATCTTCCGGTAGATACTCCTCAGTAGAGATGCTGTCGCCGATAAGACGGCGCATATCCTCTTTTGTATTTACGATACCGGCTGCGCGCGCCTGGATCATCACGTTGCCGATGGTAGTTGCCTCCGACGGGCCGGCGAGCACCTTAAGGCGGGTGGCATTGGCTGTGATCTGGTTAAGCAGGGCGTTCTTGCTGCCTCCGCCAATGATATGCAGCACCTCGATAGGCTCTTTGACAAACTTGGAATTGAGCACGTCAATCACATTGCGGTACTTCAGGGCCAGCGACTCAAAGATGCAGCGTACCATAGCGGCATCGTTTTCCGGAACCGGTTCGCCGTGAGAGCGGCAGTAATCCTTGATAGCCTGCTCCATATCTTCCGGTGCGGCGAAAGAGGGGTCGTCCGGATCCACAAAAGAGACGAAAGGCTTCGCCTGCCCCATCATCTCCACGATCTGGGGGTAGCTGTAGTCTTTACCCTGCTCTTTCCATTTCACGCGGCATTGCTCCAGCAGCCACATTCCGGTAACGTTCTTGAGGAAACGGATGGTACCGTCTATCCCGCCTTCGTTGGTGTAATTTTCCTTGAACGATTCCTCGCCTATAATGGGCTCATAAGCTTCGATACCTATGAGCGACCAGGTACCGGAAGAGAGGTATGCGAAGTTCTTGGTGGTGGCGGGAACGGCTGCAACGGCACTGCCGGTATCGTGACCGGCGACCGCAACTACCTTGACCTTTCCAAGTCCGGTCTCTTTGGCAAGATCATCAGTGAGGGTGCCCACGATGTGGCCGGGCATCACAATCTCCGGGAAGAGGTCGCAGCTGATACCGGCAGCCTCCAGAAGTCCCGCATCTATCTTCTTGTCGTAAGGGTTCAGGAACTGCGATGTGGAGAGGATGGTGTATTCGCAAACCATCTTGCCGGTGAGCAGATACGACAGCGCATCGGGCAGGAACAGCACCCTGTCGGCCGCCTCCAGCGAAGAGTTCCCTTCGCGGCGGAGGGTAAAGAGCTGGAACAGGGTGTTGAAGTTCATAAACTGGATGCCGGTGCGGCGATATACCTCGTCCTTGGGGACAATCTTGAAGTACTCCTCCATCATCCCGTCGGTATAATGGTCACGGTACGCGCGCGGCTGGGACAGGATATGCCCGTCCTTGCCGATGCATACGATATCGACGCCCCAGGTGTCGATACCTATGGATGATACCTCTATGTCGCGGGAGCCCACCTTCTTGAGGCCCTTGCGTATCTCGTCGAAAAGATAATACAGGTTGCAATATGTGCGGCCTGCAATGGTAGAGAAACCATTTGCAAAACGATGCACCTCTTCAAGTTCCAGGCGGCCGTTGTCGAGACGGGCGAGCACCACCCTGCCGCTGGTTGCTCCCAAATCAATGCTGATAGATGTAAATGACATATTTTGATGAATTTTGATTCGATTCTTCAAAATTATGCAATCTTTGGTTAAAAGTCAATACGCAACCCGTCGAAAGCCGGGGCAATGTTTGCCGGAAGTGCGGCTGCGAATGCCCCGTGAGGCGGCAGCTGATGCGAAAGATGGGTAAAGAAAGATTGCTTTGCCCCTACTTTTTCAATCACTTGCAACGCTTCCGGCACGCTGAAATGTGAGATATGACTGGTATAGCGGATGGCGTTTATAACGAAAATGTCCACTCCCCTGAATTTTTCAATCGCCGCTTCGGTGATGCTGCTGGCATCTGTCAGGTAACCGAACTTGCCAAATCTGAATCCCAGCACCGGCAGTTTGTAATGTAAGGCCCGCACAGGGATTATCTCCACCCCGCCCATAGTGAACGGGGTCTCAGTGATGGTATGAAGTTCGAACTGCGGCGCACCTGGATATGGGTGCTCGTCAAAAGCGTAGCTGTACTCCCTCTTGAGCGACTCCTGGACATACTCCTCGCAATAAACAGGGAAAGCGCGCCGCTCAAAATAGTTGAAACTGCGTACATCGTCCAGACCGCCGGTGTGATCTTTATGATGGTGAGTAAGCAGCACTGCATCTATGTGCCGGATGTTTGCTCGCAACAACTGCGTGCGGAAATCCGGCCCGGCATCCACCAGAAGTTTCAACTCTTCATACTCCACATAAACAGAGCAGCGGAGACGCTTGTCGCGCGGATCAGCAGAGGTGCATACCGGGCAGTCGCAGCCCAGCATCGGGATCCCGGAAGAGGTGCCGGTACCCAGGAATGTGACCGAATTAGCCATAAGTTACAATATAACATCGACTATCTGACCAACCAGCGCGGGGTCGTAGTCGCGTTCTACCTTGATATAGTTCCGGCTGTAGCCGAACATCTTGCCATCACGCACCGTACTCTCAAAGAGCACCTGCTCCCGGCGGCCTCGGTTGGCCCTGCAAAACTCATCGTGAAGCCTGCCGCACAACTTCTCAAGCCGCGCCACACGCTCTGTCTTTACACTCTCCTGAACCTGGCCCGGCATCTCTGCAGCCGGAGTTCCTGCCCTTCTCGAATAAGGGAAGATATGGATAAATGCCGGGCGGATCTCCTCCAGAAAACGGCAGGTCTGTTCAAAATCGGCGTCTGTCTCACCCGGAAAGCCCACAATCACATCGATACCAAAGAACACATACTCCATCCGGCTGCGGATATATTCAATCCTGCGGCGGAAGAAATCTGTGTTGTAACGGCGGTGCATAGCCGCCAGCACCCGGTCACATCCAGACTGCAGCGGGATGTGGAAATGCGGCAAGAATTTGGTACCGGAGGCTATCCAGTCGACAATCTCCTCCGTGAGCAGATTAGGTTCTATAGAAGAGATACGGTACCGCTCTATTCCGTCCACGGCATCCAGAGCATTGATCAGTTCAAAGAAAGACTCTCCGGTGCTCTTCCCAAAGTCCCCTGTATTTACCCCGGTGAGGACCACCTCCTTGAAACCGGAGGCGGCGATGGCCTTTGCCTGTGCCACAATATCTGCTATGGGGGCGTTGCGGCTGTCGCCACGGGCCAGCGGAACCGTGCAATAGGTGCAATGGTAGTCGCATCCCGCATCCGGGCAGGAAACTTCGGCGGTGATTCTCGGTCCC
>CAMKTW010000103.1 GCA_946415795.1 uncultured Bacteroidales bacterium | reverse complement strand
TACGTTCTTGAGACGCAGGTAGTCGCCGCTTTCAAGATAACGGGTGGTGGTTACTGCCGAAGTGTAGTCGTAGCTGCCTATGATGGAGGCGTTTTTCAAGGCCGGGACATCTGTCTTCTGTCCTTTCATCTGCCAGGTCTTAAGGATATCCCTGTGCAGGTTGTATGCGTTGGTGCTGGTGTATGTCATCAGATCGGCCTTGGTGGCATTGATTATGCGGCCGCCCACGGAGAAGGTGCAGAGGGCAGTGAGTTCAAAGCCCTTGAATGTCACGGTATTGGTGATGCCTCCGTAGAATATGGGGAGGGCGGTGCCCATCACCACCTTGTTGCCGTTGGAGTCGTTCCAGTTTGCTGCGGGTGGAGTGGTCTTGGTGGTGCCGTCGTTGTAGAGCCAAAGCGGGTTTCCGGTCTCGGGGTCGATGCCGGCCCACTGGTGCAGATACCACTGGGCGACGGGATAGCCCACCGCGTAATATTTGAAGGTAGAATTCAACTGGTCCAGCTGGTCGCCTTCGAAGTTCAGTTTAAGAATCTTGTTGGTATTGCGCGAGAGATTCAATGTCGTCAGGCACCCCCAGTCTCCCTTGCGCAGCCAGGTGGCCACGAGTCGCATCTCAATACCGATGTTGCGCATATCCGCAATGTTCTGGTCCTGCTTGGTATAGCCGGTGTAGGCCGGTACGTCTGAGGCAAAGAGCATATCTATGGTCTTGCGGTAGTACCAGTCCACGGTCAGTTCGGCTCTCCTGTCCCAGAAGATGGCGTCGAGGCCGGCGTCGTACGTGATGGTCCGCTCCCAGTTGAGGTTCACGTTGCCGGGCTGTGATGTCTTGAGAAAGGCGCTGCCGCCATAGGGAATCGAACTCAGGACGTAGGTGGCCTGGGCGCCGTAGTAGCTGTTGTAAGCATCCTGGCTTTGCCAGCCTATGGAACCGCGGATCTTGAAATCATTGATCCACGGCATGTTTCTCTTCACGAAATCTTCTTCAGAAAGTCTCCACCCTGCCGAAACAGAGGGCGTGTTCAGGAATCTGTGCTCCTTGTTATAGCGGGATGAACCGTCCAGGCGGTAGGTGAGGCCCAGGATATATTTCTGGCGATAGGTATAGTTTACGCGGGCAAAAGCGGACAGCAGAGCCCACTTGCTGCTGCCGGCGTTGGTAACGCGCTTGTTCTGTGCGGCGCCCACTCCAATCAGCATAGGACTGAAGAAGTCGGAACCATATATAGAACTTGAATATTCGTCTGAAGTCTCGTAGCTCTGCCCTATGACGCCTTGCAGGAAACTCTTGTCTTTAAACTCAAAGTTGATATTGGCGGTGTTGTTTGTGACAAACCTGAAATTGTTCCTGGTGGTTTCGGAGGCCTGGTTGTTGGGTATGCTGGCCGAAATGGACTCCGGCAGTTCATCTTTCTTGGTGTATGTCCGGCTGTTGTTCAGGTCCATTCCGACTTCGCTCCTCAGAGTAAGCCATTTGAGAGGTTTGAGCTCGCCGAAGACATTGCCGATGGCGCGGGTGTCCTGCATTTCACAGAGGTTGTCATATGCGCTGGCCACAGGGTTGTAGGCGTCTATATAGCCAATGGAGTTGTAAGGGCCGAAGCCGTAGTGGTAGTCTCCGTTCTCTTCATAAATGGGAACGTTTGGGGCATTTTTAAGCGCGAGATTGTAAATCTTGGAGGCTTCGACTGCATTGTTGTACTGTTTGGTCATCGACATATTGGCCCCGACGGAGATAAGCGGGTTTATCTGCGAGGTGATGTTAATGCGGGCGTTGTAGCTCTGCATATCGTTGTTGATGACGTAGGAATCGGTATCGGAATACCGTAAGCTTACAAAATAGTTTATCTTGTCCGTACCGCCGTTTACAGATGCCGACATATTATGGCTGATGGCCGTACGGGTCACGGCATCCACCCAGTCGGTGTTGATGCCTGTCTTGAATTTGTAACCCGTGCTGGGGTAGTACATAGAGTAGATTTGTGCGTACTCGTCCCCGGTCAGGATGGGGAGCTTTCCAATGGGCCGGTCAAAGGATACACCGTAGTTGACGGTGACCTGGGCATCGTCCTTTGCACCTTTCTTGGTGGTGATAAGGATGACGCCGGCGCTTCCGCGGGAACCGTAGATGGCGGTGGCGTAGGCATCCTTGAGAATTTCGATGGACTCAATGTCATCGGGGTTGAGTGCGGCCAGGGGGTTCCTTTCGAAATTCTGGTCTATCACATCTGAATTGAATTGCAGCGAGCCGCCTCCGGTGGTCATACTGCCCATTGCGAAGGCGCGGATGGAACCGCCCGTAGTGCTGGAAAGATTGCCTGCGCGGTCGGTTCCGTAGATGGGCACGCCGTCAATCACATAGAGAGGGTTGTTATCTCCCATAATGGAACTTACGCCCCTGATTACAAGCAGGTTGGCGCTTCCGAGGCCGCCTGATGACGCGGAGACGAAAACGCCCGGAGCCTGTCCTGCCAGCAGCAGGTCCAGAGATGCGCCGGCCGCCTTCTCCTCGCGCAGTTTCACGGAGCTCATAGCTCCGGTGACGTTTCTGCGATCCTGTGAACTGTATCCTGTCACGACGGATTCTACCAGGCGGTACCCGGTGTCGTCACGCAGAGTCACGTTGAATACCGAACGGTTGCCTGGAGCCTCCTTGTGGGTCTCGTAGCCTATCATAGAGAATGTCAGGACTCCCCTTGGCGTAATCTTGATGGTATACTTGCCGTCGCCATCTGTATAAGTGGCGTTGGGTGTCCCTTCTTCATAGACTACGACACCGGCCACAGGCTGGCCCTTGTCGTCAGTCACTGTACCCGACACCGTAACCTGGACTTGCTGGGCCCAGATTACGGTTGTCAGTACAAGTGCCAGAAGGGATGACAGAAACTTCTTCATCCGAATGCTATATTATTTGATTTTCTTCTTCCAGGTATCGAAGATAATCTCGTCTTCTGCAGTAGGACCGCCGTAGTAACCGGAACAGATACCGCGTCCGCCGAATATCCAAAGCATATCGCCGTCCACAACCAGGCATGGACGGGAGCGGCCGACATAAGTGTCGGGCATAGCGTTCTCGCCGGTAAGTTCGGTCCAGTTGATACCGTCGGTAGAGCGGAATACCCTGCTGGAAACAGCTTGCTCTGAGAGAGGATTGCCCTCTTCGTCAACACTGCCAGTCGGCTTGAAATACTCGCCGCCGACCATATAGAGGACATTGCCGGCGCTTACAACGCGCATATTCCACAATCCGCCGAATCCGCCGTCAGCAGTCTCTTCGACCCAGGTTATGCCGCCGTCGGTTGAACTGTAAACAGCGGTCTGCTCGTATCCGGCCTGTACAAAGTTCTTGAAGCCGCCTGCGAGGAATGTCTTGCCATTGAATGAATATAATGCGGAGCATCTCAGCTGAGATGCGGGGGAAGTCCTGTCTACATCGCCGACTTTGTTCCAGGTGAAACCGTCTGCGCTGGAAGCCGCATTATATGTGCCCTGCATTTGACCAAAGACAGTGGCAAGTCCGCCCATATAGGAGAGCTTGTCTGCAGAAGCCTCCAGGCGGGCATCAACATAACCGCTGAACACGCCATCCTCGTCAGAAGCTGTCTCTTTAGTCCAGTTTTCTCCATCAGAAGTGGAGTAGATGTAAAGTTCGGAAATGTCAAAGAAACCTGCCATACCCCACATCAGCTCGGGGCCGTAACCATCTTCGTTAACGCCGTAGATGTAACCGCCACCGATAGAGAAGAGTTTGTCCTTGAAAACTACAAGCCTTGAACCAAAGCCGCCAACAACGGGGATGCTGGTGTTGACCTTTGTCCAGGAGATGCCGTCAACAGACTTGAATACCTGGTGATATGCGGTGCTGGTAGCGTCAGTTCCGTCGGGATAGGAAGAAGTGATGGCATAAAACTCGCCCTTGAACATTGCTACGTCAAACCACGCAGCGGAGGGGAAACCGGATCCGGTCATATCGGAGTTGACCCTCTTGCCGGAGGTCTGACTGGCGTCGTTGGCATCTTCGATGACGGTGACGGTGTAGGAAACCTCCTTGTCGCCCTTCACGGCCACGATGGTGACGGGAGCTGAGAAGTCGGCGGTTGTCACGCCGCTTTCCACTGCTTCGCCGCCCATCTTGATTTCGGTCTCGAGAGTCGCCGTGTAGTTAATCTTCATAATGTACTGTGAAGCGGGCATATCGGGCTCAACAGGGTCGCTGGTGTTGACGATGGTCTTTGCATCCTGGTCAACGACGCACTGCAAAGTCTGCCCGTTAGGCATTGTGAGAGAGAAGGTGAGGATACCAAACGGATCTTCAACTATAGGTTCGGGTTCGGGCTTCTTGCAGCCGGTGAGCATCAGTGCTCCTATGAAGAGGACTGCCAGAAGTTTGGTGCTAATCTTAAAAATAGCTTTCATAGTATTAAATAAGTTGGTTGGATTAATGAGGCTTGATAGGAGTTGCGGGAATCATTCCACCGCCCATAGTGGCTGCTGGAGTTGATTTGGCGGCAGGAGCTGCTTTGGCGGCTTCTTTCTTCTGCTCTGCCTGCTCACGCTCGCCGGGCTTGAAGCCGTCCAGCAAGTCGCCTATAGTGCGGCCGATGGCCTCGCCGCGCAGGTGCTTGGCCACAATCTTGCCTTCCTGGTCAAGCAGGAGGATGAAAGGAATGCCGCTGAACTGATACTTGTCCATCACCTCTGCACCGGCGTTGGGCGCTAGAACCTGCGGCCAGGGAGTACCTTCTTCTGCGAGAGCCTTTTTCCAGGCCTCTTCGCTCTTGTCTATAGATACACTGAGGAATTCCACGCCTTTGTCTTTGAATTTCGCATAAGTCTCCTTAAGGTTGGGAATCTCCCCGCGGCAGGGGCCGCACCAGGAAGCCCAGAAGTCGATGAGCAGAAGTTTGCCCTTGAAATTCTCGGGGCCAAGTTCTCCGCCGTCAATTGAAGGGCAGGTAAACAGAGGGGCCGGCTGACCGACCATCATGCGCATCTTGCGCTCTTTATCCTCTGCCTTCTGGGCGCGCATTGCTGCTGCGGGAGCGTAGCCGTGGTGAGTCTTCTCAATTTCATCCAGCGCCGAATTGATGAGGTCTTCTTCGCTAATTGGGTCGAGCATCCTGATGATAGCAAGTGTGCTGGGAGAGCCGGCGTAGCGCTCGAGAAGATATTTCTCGCGGGCACTGACATCTGCATAGTTGGCGTCGTAGAGGGCCTTGGTCAGGCCATCCTTGTCGGCAGGGGATGCAAATTCGGCTCTGTAGGCAGCCTGAGATATGGCTATCATCTGTTGATAGTTGCGGAAACTGTTGAAGTTCAGATCGTTCATCAGGTCGTTCTTGGGGCTGCCCTTGATTATCTCAAACGGAGGGTTCTTGATCTTGATGGCAGCGGTGTCGACTCCACGGAAATCGATGGTCATATCTTCGTCCTCGGCCCAAAGACTGACCTTTTCCCACATACCGCAGTCCAGAGTGTATACATCTGGCTCATCGATTTTGACTGTGATAGTGTAGTTCTGATTCTCGTCAATGGGTACGACGGCGAGAGTGTCCCGACCATGGTCCTTGAAACGGAACAGGGTCATCTTCATATCAGGATCGGTAAACTGCACGTGACCCTTGATGGTGATTTTATTGTCCTGGCAGGAGATAGCCGCAACCAGAACAACCAGTAAAAGAAAAAGTTTTTTCATAATTCTAAGTGCATATTGTCTGAGACAAAAGTAACAATTATTATCTTGAGAGTTGCAAATATCTAGTGGGGATTATGCTGATTATCAGTAAGATTTTTTTGTGCCGGCTCTGTTTTTACACTATTTTCGCTTACAATTTTAAACCAGATTAGTAGTGTTTTGAAGAAAATCATCACTGCTGTGATGCTGCTCGTTTGCAATTCATCACTTTTTGTACAGAACGTAGACAGTTATGGTATTCCCGTCAACAGTTCATTTTACAATTCTCAACGCCGCCGCAAAACTCTATTATAAGCCCGCAGGCATCTGCAAGCTTTATGGCGGTCAGAATCTTGGCATAGCTATGA
>CAMKTW010000102.1 GCA_946415795.1 uncultured Bacteroidales bacterium | reverse complement strand
AGGACAATTCCAACGCGCAGTACGGGTCTGCCGTATTGATGGAAGAAGACCAATAGTCTCCGAAGACGCCGAAATACTGTAGACCCTTGTCATCCCGTCGACCTGCGGCGGGCAGGAATATGCTGTTGCCGCTGGGACCAGTTATTTTATAACCATCGTGACTACCTATGCTTATCCACTCCCATTTGCATTTGTTTTTCAGTTCTTCGCACTCCCACTTTGTCGGCATCCGCCACTTGCCACCCCAATTTGCCCGAGCGGCATCGTCCTCGAGGTCAAGCATGGTATTATAGTCAACAGTGCCATAGGCCTCCCTTGTAACGTATTTTGAGAAAGGCCCGTGCGCATCTGTACCGAGCTCGAACTTGTATTTGGTCCACGTATAATCGGCCTTTGTCTTTGCCTTAGTCTCACCCCATGCGAAGTAAAAGCCGAACTCCTCTGGAGTATCTGAACCGATATTACGGTCGGCCCACTTAACTGAAAGCCCGAGATCCACCGCCGTGGGCTGAGCGAATGATTCTTTGGGGACCAATATGGACGCCATTAAAATAGAAAGCCCAATAAATATTTTTTTCATTGTCAATAGCCCTAATTCGTGTCGGTAGCAACTAATAAAAGTCCTATTTATCTTGTAATCCCCACTGCAATGTGGTTTTATTTCACCGCATGTCTCCCTGGGAACGGCACTACAAACAAAAAAGGCGAGGAGATTCAGTAGCCCACAGGTACCAACCAAAGCCCCCGCCAAGAGGCCCATCAAGAGTACCTTTGAAGAAACATCACTCTTCGCCCGATTGTTATGGGGACACTGCCAGAAATGCAGTACGGCATAGACAACGGAAAAAAGAGAGCATCTCACTTCTCGGCCTCTTGATTTAATACTGGCGGGTATTTATGGTTGGGCCAAAAGCGCTAATGCACCTTTATCGATGGATTTCTCTCCCTCGACGATGTAAAATTAGCAAAAAGTAAAATGCTCTCAAAATAAATGATGTTCCTTCAATTATAAGAGTTTAGAATACGTTGCATAATACTGCTGGAGTGGACAAAAAAGAAAAAGGGTAAAATACCCGTTTCTTCGTAATCACACGCTAAATATTATCTCTGAACGCCTTAGAGACATGTTCGGCCAGGGAAGCGCCGTCAGCGGAGGTCGGCTGAATGCCTGTCGCGGATGTCGCCACCCGCGGCGTCATGCGCGGGAGGGGCCCGCCGCAGACGAGTTCTCGCGCAGCGAGGACGAAGGATGTGGTGGGAGGGACGAAGCGAGAGCCAAGCCGTGTTCAGCGGCTTGGCGGTTTACGAGCGGAGCTCCGCAGCAGGCATTGCAGCCGCCGAAGCCAGAGGCGCCTTATTCTTTGGCCTTTTTCTTCTGGGCGTTGAGGGCGTTGTGGTAGCGGCGGGCGTTCTCAAGGTGACCGGCGAGGTTGGTGGCGAAGCGGTGCTGGCCGTTGAAGTTTTCGTGAGCGCAGAAATAAAGGTAGTTGTGATGCGCATAGTTCAATACGGCATCTATTGCAACCTTGGTGGGCGTTGTGATGGGGCCCGGAGGGAGCCCTTTATTCTTGTATGTATTGTACGGTGAATTCACCTGCAGGTGCTTGTTCAGGATGCGCCTCAGCGACGGGTCGTTCACTGCGTACTTCACCGTAGGGTCTGCCTGCAGGGGCATCCCGATATTCAGGCGGTTTATATATACCCCGGCGATGGTGGGCATCTCCGGTTCGTATTTGGTCTCTTCTATGACAATAGATGCCAGGGTGATCACCTCTTCGCGTGTGAGGCCGGCTGCCTGTGCCTTGGCTGTGCGGCTTTTGTTCCAGAAGGCTTCATATTCTTTCCACATCCGGTCCAGCAACTGCAGCGGAGTAGTGGTCCAGTAAACTTCGTAAGTGTCGGGGAGGAACATTGCCAGGTATGTGGCTTTGTTAAAACCGTGAGACTCCATAATCTCCTTGTCGTCCATCGCTTCACTCAGCTCTTTTGGAGATGCCTCCAGCTGCTGTCCCAGCAGCCTGGACATCTTGTTGAGGTCGCGCACGTGGGGCTTTACGATGAGTCTTACCGGTGTCTGCCATCCGTATGCGAAAACCCTCACAAGCTGCTTGTTGGTGAGTCCCCCGGACAGGCAGTAGTGTCCCGGTTTGAAATTCTGGTCCAGTTTCATATGCTCCGCCGCGTGCTTGAATGTAGCCATATTCTTTACGGAGCCGCTTGCGGCGACCGAATCCAGCAGCCCCTGGAAGTCGGTGGTGTGGTAGATGTTTACAGGGGCGCCTCCCGTAACGGTGTTGGCACGCCGGTAGGTCATATAGTAGAACGCCCCGCAGGCAAGCAGCACTACGGCAATCAACGCTGTCCCGGCCAAAACCGGTATCCGGCTGGACTTGGTCTTCTTTTTCATCAGTTTATCTTGCGCAGATTAATAATGCTCCCCACCTCCGGTTCCCTGCCGGGAGCCATATTGTTATACTTGTAGAGTTTCTTGAGTTTTACTGCAAACCGCTGGGACATTGAATACATAGTTTCCCCCTCTTCAACCACGTGCCTGGCCAGATCCTTCGTGCTCTGGTTACGTTTGGGCTCCAGGTACACAATTGTGCCCGCAGGGATTGTATGGTCCTTTTTTACGTCGTTGAAGCGCATCAGCTCCCGCTTGAACAGGTTGAACTGCCGTGCCAGCGAGGCGTAGTCCTCCGTGCCGGTAGCGATTATATACACCAGGCCGTGTTTCTCATAAAAAGTATATTCTATCACGACGCTGCCCAGGCTGTTGGGGCGGAAAGATGCCGGCGGCTCAACTTTGCGCGGGCGTTCCAGAACAGTAGGGGAAGGGGGGAGCACAATCTTGCCGTCGGGAGATTTGCCGCCGGCAAAGTCGTATTGGTATAACTTGTAGTCCTCGATGATCTTTATCAGTTTCTCCGCGTACCCCGGGTCGGTGGCATAACCCGCCTTTTTCAGACCATAGGCCCAGCCTTTGTAGTCGGAGGTCTCCAGGTCAAAGAGAAAAGCGTAGCGGTCGTTGTAGCGCAAGAAGTCGGAGTGGTCGCTGAAAGACTGCTCCGCGTTGTCGTAGCTGCGGAAACACTCCCCCTTAAGGTCGTCGTCGTGACGGATCATCGGCCCCCGCCAGTTATGGCATTTTATGCCAAAGTGGTTATTTGCCTCCACCGCGAGACGGGAGGTGCCGTTGCCGGACTCCAGCGCTGCCTGCGCCAGAGTAATGCTGGCGGGGACGCCGCTGTTCGCCATCTGGTCCATCGCGACATCCCGCCACCGGCGGATATACTGTTCGCGCAAGTCGTCCCCCTTGACCCACAGGGATGCGAGCAGAAGGACGGTGGAGAATATAAAACGGGCAAGGAATTTCACGTAAATAATGTTTATCGTAACAAATTTAATCAAAAAGTCGTAAATTAGCCTTCCGAATAGGACAATTAAACGCAGATCGATATGTTAGCACTTATTATCATTGCCCTGCTGGTATTGGTGGGGGTTTACATCTTCAATACTCAGCGCAGCCTGGTTAACCTGGACGAGAAGGCAAACAATGCGCTCAACCAGATCTCTGTGCAGCAGAACAGCCGCTGGGATGCAATCAGCAGCCTGGTAGCAATGACGGAGAAATACTCCAAGCACGAGCACGATACTCTGGTAGAGGTTATCGGCCAGCGCACCAAAGCCACTACGGCAGAAGAGATCAACGCACAGGAGAATGCATTCTCAGGCGTTCTGGGGCGCCTGCTGGCGGTGAGCGAGCGTTATCCGGAACTCAAGGCCGACGCTATGTTCCAGAAAACGATGGACTCCATCAACGATTACGAGAATCTTGTCCGCACCAGCCGTATGGTTTATAACGACAGCGTCACCAAGATCAACCGGATGGTACGCCAGTGGCCCAGCTCATTCGTGGCAAGTCTTCTCCACTTTGGCAAGAGGGATTATCTGGAGGTGGAGGACAAGAAGAAGGATATGCCCCCTATCAACGTCTAAAGATAGCTGGCGGCCTGCGGACCTTCGCAGAAGAGCAAATCTATTATCGAGAGGTTTGGTATGAAATCCATCCTCCCGGCGAATACCTGAAAGTATTCTTTGAAAGGGGAGCCTGCGGGCTCCCTTTTCGGGTGTATGGCTTCCCGCAGGTCTGTGGCTCCTTGTGCGGCAGCGCCCCACTCATCTGTGACGCTGAACGTTGTGCGCAGGTTCATCATCGAGGCGATGCGCTCCGCGAGTTCATAATTGAGGTCGAAGAGAAAGGTGTGCCGCCTGTCAAGTATTTCCGCGATGCCGTCCCAATAGTATTCATAGAAGGGGGAGGGGCCGTATGCGGTGGATATGGCGTGGCGGTGGGTGTGCAGCCAGTTCTTGCTGTAATCAATGCGGATATCCCGTATCAGCCTGCTCCCCGAGTGCAGGATGGGGAGTTGCAGCGTCTGCGGTCCGCTGGCGGTACAGATTACGCAGCGGTTGCGGTACGACTGCTTCTGGAAAGATTCGCACCCCTCAATCTGCACCCGTCCGTATCTGGCTACGGCGCGGAACCAATCCACCGGTGGCAGATATGCGGTGGTGAGCAATACGGAGCTATTCCCCTCCACGGCGGCAGATGCCCCGCTTGGAGGCGCGGATAAAATCGGTGATGACCTTGGCGTGCTTCCCATCAGGGAAAAACTCGTCGATTATGCGCAATGCATCAGAGACATTGTTGTTCTCTTCGTAGATTATCTTGTAAACGCTCTTGATTTCGTCAATCTCGGCGTTGGTGAAACCACGGCGGCGGAGGCCGATTGCATTGATTCCCTCATACACAATAGGATGACCTGCAGAGAGGATATACGGCGGGATGTCTTTGGATACCCCGCTGGCGCCCCCCACCATTGCGTGGGTGCCGATATGGGAAAACTGATGCACCATTGTGCCGCCCCCCACAATTGCCCAGTCATCCATATCTGTTTCGCCCGCGAGTCCGACGTGGCTGACAACTATGCAATGGTCACCGATGCGGCAGTCGTGTGCAATGTGGGCGTAGGACATAATCAGGCAATCGTTGCCGATCTTTGTGATCCGTTTGCCGCTGGCGGCCGTGCCGCGGTTTATCGTGGCGCATTCCCGGATGGTGGTCCTGTCTCCGATCTCGACCCAGCTCTCCTCGCCGTCAAACTTCAGGTCCTGGGGGATGGCACCTATGACCGCTCCCGGAAATACCTTGCAGTCGCGGCCAAGCTTGACATAATCGTATATGGTTGCGTTGGGGCCGATATGGCAGCCGTCGCTGATTTCTACGTTAGCGGCGATATAGCAGAAGGGTTCAATCACCACATCTTTACCTATCCTGGCGTCGGGGTGTATGTAAGAGAGGTTGTTGGCACTCATAATAATTTAAGGATATCGGATTGAAGCAGTGATTTGCACACTGCCGTGTTGATTCGGTGTCCTGTCTTGCACGCAATAATTGTGCCCTTTATGGGGGCTCCCAGCAGGGCGAAATCGCCAATCATATCCAGCATCTTGTGCCGTACAATCTCGTCCGGGAAGTGCAGCTGCAGATTGTTGAGGTAGCCTTTGCTCACCTCCAGATTACCGACGTGGAACAGCCCCCGCATACGTTGCAACGTTGCATCATCCACGGGATGCTCTACAATCACAATGGCATTGTCCATATCCCCGCCCTTGATAAGTCCTTTGCTTGCCAGAAATTCCAGCTCGTGGAAAAAGCAGAAGGTGCGGCAGGGGGCGATCTGGGTGGCGTAATCTACCCCGGCGCCGTATTTGAAACGCTGTACGCCCAGTATCTTTGAGTTGAAATCCACGGTGAGTTGCATCTCGCACTCTCCAGCGGGGAGTATGTCAATTGTGGCGCTGCTGGCGTCATCTTCAAAGTGGAAGGGCCGCTCCAGTACAAAGCTGCGCCGTTCAGCATCCTGCCCGGCAAGGCCGTCGGCCAGGATGGCTTTCACGTAGGGGAGGGCGCTGCCGTCCAATATAGGGACCTCGGGGCCGTCTGTATCTACCGTCATATTGTCCACGCCCAATGCGGCTGCGGCGCTCATAAGGTGTTCAATGGTGCTTACGGAGGCCCCGTTATCACAGATGGTGGTGCCGCGGTCGGTGGAGGTGACATTGGTGGCCAG
>CAMKTW010000101.1 GCA_946415795.1 uncultured Bacteroidales bacterium | reverse complement strand
GTATTCCCCCTCTCCCACGGGAGCATCAAGCTCCAGCGGCTTCTCCAGCAGGATGTCGTGCGGGATGGCCTGCTTTGTGAGTTCTTCCAGGGATGATGCGCCAACGCTGCGAAGCATCTGCTCTACCTGTCCGCACCTGGGGCCGATATGTCTCTCTGCAAAATTCATGTTGTGTATTTATGCTCTTTGTTCGTTGAATATCAGTTTGATAAATATGGCCAGCATAATTGTGAAGGCCAGCAGCGCACTGCCGCCATAGCTGAGGAACGGCAAAGGGATGCCAATGACAGGCATCAAGCCGATGGTCATACCTATGTTGATCACCACGTGCACGGTTATGCACATCGCCACGCAGTAGCCGTAGATCCGGGTGAAGGAGTCCTTGGCTTTGTCGGCCAGAATAATGATGCGGCTTATTATGGTCAGATAGAGAGCCAGCACAAAGAGGGCGCCAAGCAGGCCCCACTCTTCGCCTATGGTGCAGAATATGAAGTCGGTCTCCTGCTCCGGTACGTAGCCCAGGCTGGTCTGGGTACCGTTCATATAGCCTTTGCCGGCAAATCCGCCCGAGCCGATGGCCACCATGGACTGATGCAGGTTGTAGCCTATGCCCTTGGGGTCATCTACCAGCCCCAGGAATACGTCGATACGGTTACGCTGGTGATCCTGAAGGATGTTGTTGTAGAAAAACTGTACCGACAGGATAAACAGTATGCCGCACAGCAACACGATAAGTGAGTTGCGCTCGAATTGCTTTCTGGGGGAAAGAATGATTAACTGCAGTATGAAAAACAGTACAATGGCGCTTGTGATTATTGCCAGCCAGGCCTCCACCGGGAGGGGATTGACTGCGGCGATGGCTTCAATCTGGAAAAGTTTTGGCAGGAATGCCAGGGCCACGGCCGTAAGCACCACCACAATCAGTCCGAACAGATAATTCTCTTTCTTGAAGAAAAATATCAGCAGGAAGATGCAAATGGCCACCACCATAGCCACGTATGGCGAGGAGATGATAGTGAGAATGAACTCCAGGACCACAAGAAAAGCGATGGTGATGAGCCATCCCGACATCCCTTCACGATAGAGGACTATGAGGAAGCCCATGTAAACCAGCACAGAACCGGTCTCCTTCTCCAGCAGGATCAGCGCCATAGGGAGGAGCAGCAGTCCCACTATCTTGAGGATATTGGGAACACTTTTCAGTGTGAATCCGTATTTGCTCATCACCGTGGAGAGCGCCAGGGCGGTGGTAATCTTGGAGAATTCGGCGGGCTGCAACCGGAAACTGCCTATTGATATCCAGCTCTGGGAGCCATGGCTGCTCACACCCAGCACCAGAGTGGCAAGCAGCAGCAGAATCACGGCCCCGTATGCCACCCAGGCAACGCTGGGCCACAGGTTGGCCGGCAGTAAGCGGATAATAACTACTGCGGTCAAAAGCGAAATGCTTATCCAGATCAGGTGCATACCGTATTTCTGGCTGAAATCGAAAATGTTCCCGCTGTCGCCGTGCAGCACGGAGAAGATGTTTATCCAGCCGAATAACACCAGAGCCAGATAACAACCTATCAGAGTCCAGTCCAGATTGCGGTATGGATTGCGATGCTTGACCATTATCTCCTCCTCTTCTTTACTGGCACTTTATTAAGCAGGTATCCGTTGCGTACCCGGGTTTCGAGATCCTTGCGGGCTCCCTCCGCAATCTCGCCGTTGAGGTATTTCTCAACGATAAGGGAGGCGATGGGGGCGGCCCAGGTGGCGCCGAAGCCGCCGTTCTCTATATAAGCCGCAACTGCAATCTTGGGATCATCTTTTGGTGCGAAACAGATGAATACGGAGTGGTCGTCGCCGTGGGGGTTCTGGGCCGTGCCGGTCTTGCCGCACATATTCACACCGGGCACCTGGGCCACGTGGGAGGTGCCCCCATCGCCATAGACAGACATATTCATACCCTCCACGATGTAGGGGAAATACTTAGGGTCCACCATAGTGTAGTTGGGCTCGGTGTATATGGAATCAAGGGGAAACTCCTCAGTCCCCTTGATCATATGCGGAGTGTAGAAGAAGCCGCGGTTGGCAATTGTCGCGGAAAGGTTGGCCAAATGGAGCGGGGTGCACCCCAGCTCGCCCTGTCCTATGGAGAGCGAAATGATTGAGAGCGATTTCCAGCGTCCCTTGCCGTGAAGCTTGTTGTAAGTGTTCACAGTGGGGACGTTGCCGCCAAGTTCGTATGGCACGTCGCTGCCAAGTTTGCGGCCAAAACCGAAACTGGTGACATAGTCACGCCATTTGTTGAACGACTCCTCGATATTGTCGTATTTACGGTTGTCCAGGATGTTGCGCAGCACATAGCAGTAATATGCGTTGCAGGACATTGCTATGGATTGCGTCAGGTTGATGGGAGAGGGGTGGCCGTGGCACCCTACGTGGATCTTGCCGTTGGTGTAACCGCGGGCGCAGGGGTAGCGGGTTTCGCGCCTGAGGACTCCTTCCTGCAGGCCAATGAGGCCGTTGACCAGCTTGAATACGCTGCCAGGGGGCTGGGCGCTCTGCACGGTGCGGTTGAACATAGGGTTGTACGGGTTGTCGCTGATCTCCTTGTAGTATTTGTTGATCTCCGCCAGCTGGCTCACATCGATACCCGGGCTGGAGATAAGGGTCAGGATCTCTCCCGTGGAGGGTTCTATGGCCACCACGCTCCCCACCTTGTTCTTCATCAGCCGTTCGCCGTAGGCCTGCAGCTCGGCGTCGATGGTGGTGATGATGTCGCTCCCGGCCACCGCCTCCTTGTCAAGGGAGCCGTTGTCGTAATGACCCTTGATGCGGCCGCGTGCATCGCGGTAATACACCGTATAGCCTTTTTCGCCGCTGAGACGGTGCTCGTATGCCCTCTCGATACCGGTCTTGCCGGCATAGTCGCCTGCGCGGTATTCAGGATGCTTCTCTATATAGTCGCGGTCCACTTCAGAGACATATCCGATGAGGTTTCCTCCTGCGTTTATGGGATAAATGCGGGCTGTACGGGCTATGGCGTCGAACCCGGGGAACAGGAACTCCCGCTCTGCAAAGGCGTTGTACTGTTCGCTGCTCACCTGTTTTATGAAGGGCATAGAACCGTAGCCGATCTTGCGGGCGTTGGATTGATACTGCTCAAAACGTTCTCGCACATAAGCGCGGTCGACACCAAATATCTCACACAGCGCCAGAGTGTCAAAGGGCTCGACAAGGAGAGGGGAGACCATAATGTCGTAGGTAATCTTGTTCTCTACGATGGTGTTGCCGTTGCGGTCCAGGATGCGGCCCCGGGCGGGGTATATAGTGACGTATTTGAGGGCGTTGTTACCCGCTGTCTCACTGTACTGTTTGTCTATGATCTGGATGGTGAAGAGCCGGATGGCTATCGCCAGGAAAATCACAAACAACACAAGCAATATGGTGTTGCGCCTGCTCATCAGCTCTTGTTGAACAGGGTGACGTCAACTATCACGGCGAGTGCAAGATTCACCGCTATGTTAATCAGATACCTTATCAGGGATACAAGCAGGGTGGTTTTGGCCAGTCCGTCAAAGGCTATGTAGAAAAGGAAGTAGATGGCGATTATAATGAGCAGGTACAGCACGTGGTGCCAGATGTCGCTTTCGTCTACCGTGGGAATAAATTTCTTGCTGTAGTTGTTCTTCTGGAACACCGGGTAGAAGATCGGCTTGTAAACCAGCGCCAGCAGAGTGGCGGCTCCGGCGTTAAGGCCCATAACCCCGTCGGAGAGGATGTCGATGATAAGCCCGAGTCCGAAGGCGATGATAAGCGAGATGTATGACTTCTGGTCCAGCGGCAGGTACATCACCAGCAGCGGAACCAGGCAGATGTAGATCATCGGCCCCAGATTGACATAGTTGTTTGTGATGACCTGAAGAATAATCACCACTGCGTATATGATAATCTGACGGAGGTAAGACGGCATCTGTTACTTGATATTATCAGCGTTTTTTGAGAGTGCGTCTATCTCGTCCTGATGGTGCCGCTGCACGATATAGACATACTTCAAACTGCCCAGGTCCTGGAACAGGTCAATCTTCATATCCTTGTACATACCGCTCACGGCATCGACGTCAGCAATGGTGCCTACAGGAATATCGGGAGGGTATATTGTGGAATAACCGCTGGTGCAGATGGTGTCACCCACCGCTCCGGAGGAGGAGAGGGGGACGTGCGAGAGGGTCGCCCCGCGGGTCCCGACGCCGTCCCAACTGAGCAGGCCGAAGTCCGAGGTGCCGGATATCATTGCGCTGGCGCGCTGGTTCTTGTTGAGGAACGATATCACGTAACAGTAGTGCTCGCTCACAGCCCCTACGACGCCCACGATGGCGTTGTGAGTCACCACACCCATCTCCGTCTCCACGCCATCTTTAGCGCCCCTGTTGAGTATCAGATAGTTATGCTGTTTGTTGGGGTTGTTTTTGATGATGCTGGCCGGTATCCATTTGTAGAGTCCTGGGGTGGTGTCGCTCACAGGCTGCATTTCGCGGAGATACTGCACCTGCGAGAGTCTGCTGCGCAGTTCGGCGTTCTCCTGCTGCAGCGACTGGTTGTATGTACGCAGGCTGAAAAAGTCGCGGATACCCTCGCTCCTCTCCCAGAAAAACACTTGCGTAGAACGGACTCCGCCCATAATCAGATATCGCTGCAACACGCTGTTCTGGGTAATCATCACAATGGAGATCACCTCCAGGGCGATGAATACGCCTATTGTGAGCAGCAACTTGTATGAGTTGGAGCGGTAGTCCATCAAATGCTATCTCATCAGGAACGGATACTTGTCTATGTTCTTGAGGGCGGCGCAGGTACCGCGGGCCACTGCGCGGAGCGGGTCGTCGGAGATGTGGAACGGGATGTTGATCTTACGGGCAAAGCGCTTGTCGATGCCTTTGAGCAGGGCGCCGCCGCCTGTAAGGTAGATACCCTTGTCCACGATGTCTGAGTAGAGCTCCGGCGGTGTCTGTTCCAGAACTTCCAGAATGCCGGTTTCGATGCGTGCCAGCTGCTTGTCCAGGCAGTGGGCCACCTCCTGGGAGGTAATCTCAGCCTCGATGGGGTGGGCTGTCATAATGTTGGGGCCCTTGACCACCATCGGCGGTACATCTTCGTCAAGATCGGTAATGGCAGCGCCAATGTTGATCTTGATGTCCTCCGCAGTGATTTCACCGACCTTGATGTTGTGCTGCTGACGCATATACTGCTGAATCTCGTAGGTGAAGATGTCACCTGCGGCGCGTATGCTCTGTGCAGCCACGATGCCGCCCAGGGAGATGATGGCGATTTCTGTGGTACCGCCTCCGATATCGACGATCATATTGCCGCTGGGTTCGGTCACATCCAGGCCGATACCGAGCGCAGCTGCCATAGGCTCATAAACCATATAGATGTCGCGGCCGCCGGCGTGTTCGCAGCTGTCGCGTACGGCGCGCTTCTCGACTTCAGTAGAGCCCTGAGGGATACCCACGATCATCTTGAGGCTCGGGGTGAAGAACGACTTCTTGTAGTTGATCATCTTGATCAGCTCGCGGATCATAATCTCCGCTGCGTCGAAATCGGCAATCACGCCGTCCTTGAGGGGGCGGATGGTCTTGATGCCGGGATTGGTACGCTCGTGCATCAGTTTGGCACGGGTGCCGACAGCCATCGGTTTGTCGGTGTAGGCGTCGATGGCCACGATAGAGGGCTCGTCAATCACCTTCTTGTCATTCATAAAGATGACGGTGTTGGCAGTTCCCAGGTCGATAGCCAGATCTTGGGTCAGAAAATTAAATGCCATATCTGTGTGTTTTTATTTGTTTGCTAGTGTTTGAAGTGGCGCTTGCCGGTGGTGACCATCGCCATACCGTGGGCGTTGCAGAAGTCGATGCTCTCGCCGTCGCGGATGCTGCCGCCGGGGTGAATCACGGCGGTGATGCCCGCCTTGGACGCGATTTCCACGCAGTCCGGGAACGGGAAGAAGGCGTCGGAGGCCATTACGGCGCCGTTCAGGTCAAAATCAAAGCTCTGCGCCTTGGCGATTGCCTGGCGGAGGGCATCCACGCGGGATGTCTGACCTATTCCGCTGGCCAGCAGCATATTGTCCTTTGCCAATACAATCGCGTTGC
>CAMKTW010000100.1 GCA_946415795.1 uncultured Bacteroidales bacterium | reverse complement strand
TGTGAATACGAAGAAAAGGGCTGACATGGGGCACAACCGGCCAGAATCTTTATCGACTTATCGGAATACAGAGACCGGATCTCCTCTCCAGTCACCATCTTGATATCCTTGTGAAAAAACGGAGCGCCGATGTTATGCTCGTAAGCATACTTGCAGGTAGAATCCAGATCAAAGCCACCCTTGATGATAAGTCCTTGAGATTTCAAGCCATAGCTGAGACCTCCGATGCCGCAGAAAAGATCCACAACCTCGGGTATCCGGCTGACGCTATGAGCTTTTCTTCCCATAATACACAATAATACACAAATATATTGTTTTTTGTTGATTAATTGATGTAAAAACCTAATAGAGCAACTAAATGTAATTGTCTGTTGCGAATCAAATGTTTATTATATGTATCTCGCCTTCTCCCAGCAATAAACAAAACCACGTAATAATAATGGCGATGGCAAGATAGCTATCTGGGAACTGTACCGATAGCTGGAGGCTGGTCAATGGAGAATGTCTCTCGGAGTGTACCAACGTCAATTATTGGCGAAAGGAGGTACATCAAAAAAGGATAACCCCTACTCCGCACTTTTTCCGACGAGTTTTCACTGTAATAACGCACTTTTTGGAACGAGTCCGGTGCGATTTTTTTGTTTATATGTGTAACTTTTTGGCACACATATCACCCTACATTTGCATCAAACTAATGATAATGACTATGAAATCCAACAGAATCTCTGACCTGCAAGATGCAATGCAGTTTCTCTTTCCCGAAATCCGTAGCGAAGTATCGGCCCTTATCCAGACCTTTGACCTCGAGATGGTTACTGCAGCACGCAAGTAACAGCCTGCCGGATCAGCACTTGACCTTGACGACGACCTTTTTTACCTGGGAAGGAGCCGTAACGGCGAGGCCCGGCATATGGCCGTCCTGAGGGAAATAAACTGCGAAATACCGGTTGCCTATTATCGATTCCTGGGGACGGACCTCAGCCTCTTTGTAGAAGGCTGCGTCAACGTCAGGATTGTAGGCTTTAGTTTCTTTAAGGTACTCCAGCGGAAGCGAAGCGATTTTCTCCTCTCCGCTTATCAGATACTGGATATCGATATATTCCCGGTGGGCCTCATAGCCGTATTCATTCTCCGGCTTGGTGGAGTATTCTGAAACTATCGCCCTTACGCGGGGAGAGAGTTGGTGAACACCCTTCTCTATACCAGGCTCTATATCACGCAGGAATTCCAGTCCCAACCTGAGGTCTTCAGAGATTGCGGCGTATGTCTCAATATTGTCTGTCTTATCGTAAATCATACAGCTGAAATCCTGTTAGATGTTCTTCATCTCTTCCCACTGAGACTCCATACTTGTGAGTAATTTGTACTGCGCGCGGGTGCGGACAAGGTTGTGCTCCGGATATGCGATACGATAATAGGTGTCACCGTTGATATAGTCCATCAGGAAGCGGAGAACCTGCTCAAAAGTGATGTAGATACCTGCGAACGGGAGCATCTCAAGCTCCTTTGGAGTGAGTTTGTCCCTCATCTTGGAGAGATAACCGGCCATATAAGCCTTATATATCTCAAGATTCATAGAGACCTTATCCAGGTCCTTGTCATCCTCGGCACCGGTATTGGTGTAAGAGCGGAGGGCGTCGCCAACGTCGTTGAGGGCGGTGCTGCTCATACAGGTGTCGAGGTCTATCATACAGAGTACACTGTCGTCTTTGTTAAAGAGCACGTTGCTGAGTTTGGTGTCGTTGTGGGTAACACGCATAGGCAGCTCGCCAGTCTCTACCAGATGCCAGAAATCGAGCATCTTCTGCCTGCGGCTCTCAATCCAGGATATCTCCTCTTTCAAATCCTTGACTCGCCCTGCAGCGTCGGCAGCTATGGCCTCGTCCCACTGGGTAAAACGGAACTTGATGTTATGGAAGCCGGGGATGGTCTCCGCAAGCGGTTCGGTGAAGTCTGCCAGCTGCGACTGGAACAGGCCCAGGCCTTCCCCGCCCTTGTAAGCCAGCTCCGGGGTGTCGGCGCGGTCGTGGGTCACAGAATCCTTGATAAACACGCATACAGCCCAGAAATTGCCGTCCTTGTCTTTATGATACAGTTTTCCGTCCAGAGCCGGCACAACCGTGAGCGTTTCGCGCATCGGGTCGCCCCCTGCAGCAACTATCTTGGCCTTGATATGGTTAGTCACACGATAGATGTTATCCATCATTGCGGGGACATCGGGAAAGACATTATGGTTCTTGCGCTGAAGGATATAATCCGGACGTGAAGAACCCTCCATAGTTATTGTGAGAGTGTCGTTGATAAAGCCCTCGCCAAGGCGGTCGATAGAGGCAATCTTGCCACCCAGGGCAAAATGTTTGGCAATGTGCAAAAGTTGGTTGTCCATAGATGCTGTATATTGTGTTTTGTTATTCTTCTCCTGCGGCTTTCAGGCGCTCTGCATTCTCTGCAATCTGCAACTGGTCTATCAGTTCCTGGATCTCGCCGTCCATAAACACCGGAAGGTTGTACATAGTGTAGCCGATGCGGTGGTCGGTAACGCGCGACTGAGGGTAGTTGTAGGTACGGATTTTTGCAGAACGGTCTCCAGTTGAAACGAGGGTCTTGCGCTTTGCTGCAATCTCGCTGATATATTTCTGATATTCAAAATTATACAGACGTGTACGCAACTCTTCCAGCGCCTTCTCAAAGTTCTTGATCTGGGACTTCTGGTCCTGGCACTGCACCACCAGACCTGTCGGGATATGCGTCAGGCGCACCGCAGAGTAGGTTGTGTTCACGCACTGCCCGCCGGGGCCAGATGCGCAGTAGGTATCCTTGCGCACGTCGTTCATATTGAGCTCTACATCGAACTCGTCCGCCTCCGGCAGCACAGCCACGGAAGCGGCGCTGGTGTGGACGCGGCCCTGAGTCTCTGTCTGCGGCACACGCTGCACACGATGCACGCCGCTTTCGTATTTCAAAGTGCCATACACCTTCTCTCCGGAAATCTTGCAGACAACCTCCTTGAAGCCGCCCATTGCCCCTTCGCTAGAACTGTTCACCTCCATCCGCCACCCCTTCTTCTCGCAATATTTGGTGTACATACGGAAAAGGTCGCCCGCAAAAATCGCAGCCTCGTCGCCGCCTGTACCGCCACGGATCTCAAGTATAGCGTTCTTGTCGTCCTCAGGGTCGGCGGGGATAAGCAGCAGTTTGATGTCCTCCTCCATCCTTGGGAGGCGCTCCTCTATCTCTGCCGCCTCTGCCTTGGCCATCTCGCGCAGGTCGGGATCCTTCTCGTTCAGGAGGATATCCTTTGCGATATCCAGGCTCTCTACCTGACGGCGATACTCCGCCCCGGCGGCTATGATGGGTTCCAGTTCCTTATATTCCTTGTTGACCTGCACGAAGCGCTTCATATCCGCAATCAGCTCGGGATCGGCCAGCTGCTCCTGCAGCGACGCGTACTTCGACTTGAGGTCTTCCAGTTTCTCTAATAATTTATTCTCTGCCATATTGTCATTCACACAAGTTTCGCAAGATACAAGTATTACAAATTTGAGCGCTGGAAAGCTTGCAAAACTCCTTCCCGGACGCACATTATATATCTAACACATATCGTGCTAAGTTAATAATAATCTCTGAGGAAAGCAATGGCGGCCTGCGCACAGATGCAGCCGAAAACTGCGGGCATATATGAAATTGTGCCCACCTGGGACTTCTTGTTGCGCCCCGCATCCTCTACAATTGCCTCACGCAGCGGCAATTCTTCACTGAACACCACCTTGAACCCTTTCTCGATGCCCCGCTTGCGCAACTTTTTGCGGACAATATATGCCAGCGGGCAGTTAAAGCTCTTTGAAAGATCGGCAAGGCGGACCTTTGTGGCGTCGTATTTTGCACCGGCGCCCATGGAGCTCACATGCGGGATACCACCCTTCACACAGTACTCAATAAGTGCCAACTTGGGCGTGAGCGTATCGATGGCATCCACTAAAAAATCTATTTTGTATGCACCAAGCAGCGATGCAACATTCTCTTCTGTAAGATACTCAGCAATTATATCGACCTGGACGGTGGGGTTGATATCCTTCAGGCGGGCAGTCATCACCTCAACCTTAACGCGGCCCATATTACTGTCCAGTGCCAGCAACTGGCGGTTCTTGTCGGACGGACTCACAACGTCACAGTCGAGCAGCACGATGTGCCCCACCCCGGCGCGGACAATCATCTCGGCAGCGTACGCCCCCACTCCGCCTACGCCGACCACCGCCACAGTGCTCTGCGCCATGTGAGACAGGGTTTCGCCGCCCATCAAAAGCGCGGTTCGCTGCTGCCAGGCCTCTGCCATTTACTCAGCTTTTTTGGCCTCGTTCCAGAGGGCGTCCATCTCTGCCAGGGTCATATCCTTGAGGTCGCGACCCATCTCGCGGGCTTTCAGTTCCACGTAAGTGAAACGGCTGCGGAATTTGATGCAGGTGGTCTCCAGCGCAGTGTCGGGATTCAGCTTGTAAAGACGGGATGCATTCACTATGGAGAAAAGCAAATCGCCAAGTTCTGCCTGTGCTTTCGCTCTCCCTTCATCTGTATCCTCCATCTTAGAGAGTTCATCGCGGAACTCGCCGATCTCCTCTGCCACCTTGTCCCAGACATCCTCTTTTTTCTCCCAGTCGAAGCCCACGGCGCGGGCCTTGTCCTGCATACGGTATGCCTTGATCAACGGGGGCAGCCCGCCGGGAACGCCGCTGAGCACGGTCTTGTTGCCGTCCTTCTCCTGCTGTTTGAGCTGCTCCCAGTTTTTGATGACCTGGTCGGCGCTGGTTGCTCCGGAGGAGTCTTTCGCCAGCTGGCTCCCGTCCTCTTTAGGCGGATAGACATGCGGGTGTCGGTATATCAATTTGTCGCATATCTGGTTGCAGACGTCGCCTATGTCAAATATCCCCTGCTCGCTGCCGATCTTGGAGTAGAAAACTATGTGCAGCAGCACATCGCCAAGCTCCTTTGATATGTTGTGCATATCGTGGGCAAGTATAGCGTCGGAGAGTTCGTAAACCTCCTCTATGGTATTGGGACGGAGTGAATCTATGGTCTGTTTGCGATCCCAGGGACACTTTTCGCGGAGAGTATCCATTACGTCCAGCAGACGGTTGAAAGCCTCCAGTTGTTTTTCTCTGTTCATAAGGGCAAAAATTGATGCATCTTTTGTATCTTCGCGCCACAAAAGTAATCATAATCATTAAAATAGATGAACAAGGAGATCAAGTTTATCAGCGCGGACGAAGCCGTAAAGGTTGTCAAGAGCGGCGACCACGTCCATTTCAGTTCTGTGGCAAGCGCTCCGCAGGTACTCATCAAAGCCCTCTGCCGCCGCGCAGACGCAGGTGAGCTAAAGAATGTGTTTATCCACCACCTTCACACAGAGGGTCCCGCACCATATACCGACGAAAAATACAACGGCATATTCTTCCATCAGGCCTTCTTCGTCGGCGCCAATGTGCGCAAGGGCGTACAGGCCGGCTATGCCGACTACATACCGGTACACCTGAGCGAAACCCAGAAACTGTACCGCTGCGGCGCACTCCCCTGCGACGTGGCAATGGTTCAGGTCTGCCCTCCCGACAAGCACGGATTCGTATCCCTTGGTACTTCTGTAGATGCCACCCTGGCTGCAATCGAGTGCGCAAAGACCGTCATCGCAGTGGTCAACAGGCACGTTCCCCGCTCCTGGGGCCAGGCCATCATCCCGCTCAGCAAGATCGATCTGTTTGTGGAGGATAACACTCCGCTGGAGCCGGCCACCTTCACCCAGCCCAACGAGATCGAGACTGCAATCGGTAAGAACTGCGCCGCCCTTATAGAGGACGGAGCCTGCCTGCAGATGGGCATAGGCGCCATCCCCAACGCAGTGCTTGCACAGCTTGGCAACCACAAAGACCTTGGTATCCACACCGAGATGTTTGCCGACGGCGTGCTGCCGCTGGTAGAGAAAGGTGTCATCACCGGCGCCAACAAGGTCACCGACCCCGGCAAGATGGTATCCACCTTCCTTATGGGCAGCCAGGAGGTATATGACTTCATCGACGACAACCCTATGGTATCTATGATGGACGTAGGTTACACCAACGACCCGTACATTATCTCCCAGAACCCCAAGATGACCGCCATCAACTCTGCCCTGCAGGTTGACCTCACCGGCCA
>CAMKTW010000099.1 GCA_946415795.1 uncultured Bacteroidales bacterium | reverse complement strand
GTAGCCAGCGCTCTTGCCACTTTTCCAAGTCAACGGGTCCTGGCTGCTGTAATAAGGCTCTGTCTCACCCCAGGCAAAATAATCACCGTATTCCTCGGGAGCGTTCGCACCGACATTGCAGGATGCCCACTTGAGGCCGGATGTAAGGCCGAGGTCAACCGCTCCAGGGATTGTGTTATTGGTGAAACTGTCGGAGAAGCGCAGGAAAGCTGCCTTGCCCTTGTTCAGCACGCGGGAGACTACCGGGGCGGCGTATGAGCCGGCGCTTGTCTCCAGTGTGGCGGTCACTGTCTTGCTGCTGAAGTCCACCGGCTGAACGGCCATATATGCTCGCACCGTCTCATTCTGATATGTTGTGGCAGTGTTCTCAAAGTTCAGGGTGAGGGACTCCTTGGTTTCAATAGGTGTAACCTCTGGAGTATTTCCGGAGATGTCCAGCGCAGCCTTCTCCACAAAGATGGCCTCATCGCACGAGATAGTCAACGATGTGATGGTTGCGGGCTCAGGCACTACGATGTCTATGTAGAGAATGGAACCCTGCCTGTCCATCTGGAAGGTGACGCTGCCGTTCTCCGGCGTTGTCTTGGCCGAGGCCAGGTAATCGTATGCCGACAGGTGCTCAAAACTGCCGTTGCCGGCCTGCACCTGTCCCGAATAGTTCAGTACTATGGTCTTGTTGCTCTGGAAACAGTTCCATACGCTGAACGGATAGTATGCCGCATAAGAGGCATTGTTCCTCAGTGCCCAGCCGCCGCCGTCGAACGATGCGCTGGTGGAACTCTCTTGTGTCGTAATCGGGAACTCCACCTGATTGCCCTTGTTGGGAAAGATGCCGAGAGTGTCTCCAGCCACCCATCTGAACACCAGTGCGCTGCCTTCGTCCACAGATGTCGCCTTTGTCTGACCGGCGCCACTTATCGGCTCGAACGCTATCTTATCGGGACCGACGACGTTGATGGTCTTGATGTAGTCCTGTATATCCATATCGGATAGTTTGTCTGCGGTGCAAGCAGACATTGACACCAGTATTACCGATGCCACAAGTAGTTTGATATATCTCATAACGGTGTCACGTTTATGGTTAGTCTGGATACTCTGTGCCAGGTCCCTCTACAGTGCCTGTCACCTCTGAGCCGTTCATAATTACACTCTCTGCATCAAAATGCATTACATCCACAATAGGAGTTTGATAGTTCTTTTTCATCGTTGTGGTTATTTATTTACAATATCTGTTATTGTCGATTCCTATACACGCCGAAACAACACACCGCCGCCGCAGACCTGCCGGAAGCAGATTTGCAGCAGCGTGCGTTAAAGCAGTATAATTTTCTGAATATTAGATGGTTAGCACCCCCCCCCCACGACCTAGGGGCGGTAAAAGAATCTATGGATGGCACTAAAGTCATAGAATCGTAACTATCCGGTTCAAGGTACGCATATTTTACGGAAAAGGCAAACACCCTGTAAATAAGACCTGCCACAACAGAATCATACGGAAGTTATTCTGGCGTGGTTTTCCGTGGCAGGTCGGGGTAAATTGTCCCGACTGACCACGTAGTATATCAACTGGGGCCTCCCAGCAGGTTTCCGGGGTGGCCGGTGTTTTTCATATCAATACTTGTCCTTAGTCAGGCCAGGCAATTTCTGCAAGACTCTCCACACCTCGTATCCCTGTACCGCCAAAGCGCTACGAGATTCGCGAATGTCCTACCCGTCCCGTGCGGCAGTGCTCGTCACCAGGACTTTAAGAAGGAAAAAGGTTGCGCTCCCGCCAAAGTTTCTTGGAGCCCATAAAAAACCTTAGGGGCGCTTTGGCAGGACCGCCGGCGACAGAGCAAGGTGCAGACAAATACCGTAGCTTGAATGCTTTCAGGGGCAGATTTTTGCCCGGAAAGCATTGCAAGCGGAGGTGTCTGCGCTGAGCGGTCTGGCGCGACGCACATAGTCTCTGCAGACATTGCCCGAATCGAAGACGACGTTCCACACACGGCACGTGGTTGCATAAAAAAGTCGCCGTTAAGCGAATCGGCGCTATGCGCCGCGGGGGTCGCAGGGGGCGGAATAAAGCTCCAGACGACTTGCAAGCCCCTTCCAGGGAAGGGGGTGTGGGGGTTGGGTCAAACATAGGGTTCGCCAGAACCCCGACGTGGTCTCGTTAAACGAAAAAGCCGCTTCAGCGGCCGGCGCCCTGCGACGCAGGGGTCGCAGGGGGCGGAGCCCCCTTGAAATAGGGACCACGTCACGTGGGCACACAAAAAAAGTCGCAGTTAAGCGACTTTTTTCGTGTGACCACGTTGGGGTTCAAACCCAAAACCTCTTGATCCGTAGTCAAGTGCTCTATTCAGTTGAGCTACGCGGCCGTTGTTAAAAGCTCAATGCTACTCTGCCTTTGCAGGAGCGTTGAACTTTTTCTCTTTGATACGGGCTTTCTTGCCGGTGAGGTTACGGAGGTAGAATATACGCGCGCGACGTACTTTACCAACCTTGTTAACCTCTATAGAGTCAATGAACGGAGATGCGAGCGGGAAAATCCTCTCTACGCCTACGCCATTGGATATTTTACGGACAGTGAAAGTCTGAGTCATACCTGCACCGCGACGTTGAATGACCACGCCACGGAACTTCTGCTGACGCTCTTTGTTCTCCTCCTTGATGATGTAAGTGACGGTAACGGTGTCACCTGCCTTGAAGTTGGGGAACTCCTTAGGCTCCTGTGCCAATGCGTCCTGTGCTACTTTAAGTAAATCCATTTCTTCTTAATTAACTGCAACATTGCGGCTTGAAAGCCATTCACGCAAGAGGTTGCTCTATTTTGGGACTGCAAAGATAGAAATAATTTTTATTACGCCAAATCTGAATGCAAAAAATTTGCAGCTAATAGATTACCTTAAACTCTACGGAAGAGGTGTTGCCGCAATGGTCCGTGGCGGAGACAAAAACGGTGTGACGCCCACCGGTGCGATGTCTCTCGTCGGGATAAACCTGGATACGGCCGCCCACATATTGCGACAGGATCCACTCGCCGTCCATCTGCACGTCAAACTGGTCCACACCGGAGCCTGAATCCGCCGCCTCGATGGAGAAGCGGCCGCTGGCGGGGAGAGAAGATCCGTCCTGCACCCTTGGAGACAGCGTAGGCGCCGTATTGTCCACTGCGACAAAATAGGTTCCGAAACGGCAGGAGGTCTGCAACCCGCCATCCACGACGGTGTTGCCGGCATAATACTGCCCGCCTTTCTTATCCACGCCGGCGATGTAGGCCTTATCCTTCAAATCGTCCGGCACCAGCGAGGTGTCCAGACGCAGACGCAAACGATTCTGCAGATACACGTCCTCGTCTCCGATACGCCAGGTATCGGAATAGCGTCCGGTTGAGGGGGATGACTTTGCCACCTTCTCACACGCGACATAGGCCGATGCGTTCAGCGACGCGGGCTCTATCATCATTGTCATCCCGTCACGGGAATATATTGTGGGGGCATACCAGAGCGCCGCCACCTTGCCGACAGTGTCGGAAGGTTCATAAACCCGCAGAGAGGCATCCCGCTTAACCTGGAAAGAGCAACTGCTGGCATTCCCGAAGCAGTCAGCCACTACTATCTTGAGTGCGTGAACCGCATCGTCTTCAAGTGTTATTATGCCGTCGTCCACAGCATCTATCTTATAAAGGAGGCCGTTGTTGGGAGGGCACCACGTCTTTAGAAGGTCGTGGCCGCTCTCGCCCTGCTGAACAAGGCACGAATAGTACCGCCCTTCACTGTAGGGAACGTCACCCACCTGAAAGTCAAACACCTTCTCTGAATCAAGGTACACCCTGTAGCGCTCCACGGCCATCTTGCCTGAGGCATCGTCCAGACGGTCGGTGGCATCTACGGCAACATAAAACTTGCTGCTGACTTGCACCGTCCCTTTGTACTTTTCAGGAGAAGAGATCATCCCCAGCCGGCGGACCACCGGAATTGCAGATGAATCCTCAAAAGCATAGAACCCTACCCTGCTTATTACCGGAGGCCTGGTATCCTTGATAGGATAAGTTCCGTCCGAGAGATAATTGACAGGGAGATTGTCGCCGTCCTTGCGGATCTCCATATGCAGATGCGGGCCGCCGGAAGAACCGGTGTTGCCCGACCAGCCGAAAACCTCTCCCTTTTCCAGCGGGAACCGGGAAGGATCTGGTTCAAAAACAACCTTGAAACATTTCTGACGGTACTGTTCTTCCTTCACCGCTGCCGCGATATCGCCGCGAAAGCGCTCCATATGGCCGTAAACCGACATCGTGCCGTCGGGATGCTGGATATAAACGGCATTGCCATAACCGGTCGGCGAAACAGAGACGCGGCACACATACCCCTCTTTGATGGCGTGCAGGGGAACACCGGAACGACCTCCCGTGCGCCAGTCCAGCCCTGCGTGGAAGTGATTCCTGCGAAGCTCTCCGTAAGTGCTGGAGAGGGAAGCCGGCTGCAGATCCATAGGCCAGCCATAACCATACTTCTGTGCGAAAGCGACGGCACAGAGACACAGCAGCGACAATATCGATAACAGCCGCTTCATACGCTATTTGAACATATTGCGGATGCGGTTGAAGAAACTCTTCTCATCCTGTGTGGGTTTGGCCTTGAAGTTCTCGCTTTGGCCAAGCTTCTCCACCATAGCACGCTCTTCCTTGGAGATTCTCTTGGGGATCCAGACTTGGACAATTACCAGCAAATCGCCTGTGCCATAGCCGTTTACATCGGGAACACCTTTACCGCGCAGACGCAAGGTCTTGCCGGGCTGCGTGCCGGGCTCTATCTTGATCTTGAGCATTCCGTCCACCGACGGTATCTGGGCCTCGCAACCGTTAATGGCATCTGCTACAGATATGAACAGAGAGTATATCAGATCGTTGCCGTCGCGCTCCAGCTCGGGATCACGCTCCTCCTCTATCACAACCAGCAGGTTGCCGTTCACGCCGCCGGACTTGGCAGCGTTGCCCTTGCCCTGGATTGTAAGCTGCATTCCCTCCGCCACGCCTGCAGGAATCTTGAAGGTGATCTCCTCCGCTTTCTTTACAAGGCCGCTACCACTGCACTTACGGCAGGGGTTGGTTATAATCTTGCCTTCACCGCCGCATCGCGGGCAGGGAGATGTGGTCTGCATCGCGCCCAGAATGGTCTTCTGCACGCGGGTCACCATACCGGTGCCGTTACAATCGGGGCATATCTTGATGTCTGCCTCGCTTGCCGCACCGCGCCCGTGACAGTCGGGGCACTGCACCATCTTATTGATTTTCACGGTTTTCTCAACACCGTGAACGATATCCTTGAGAGGGAGTTTGACGCGGATGCGGATGTCGCTTCCGCGGGGTACGCGACGGGCAGAAGAACGGCCGCCGCCAAACCCGAAGCCGGAGAATGCACCGCCGAAGGCGTCACCGAAGATGTCGCCGAATTGCGAGAAGATATCCTCCATCGAGAACCCGCCCGCACCGCCGCCGGAAGCTCCGTTCACACCGGCGTGGCCGTAACGGTCGTAACGGGCACGCTTTTCTGCGTTACCCAGGACATCGTAGGCCTCCGCCGCCTCCTTGAACTTCTCCTCGGCGCTCTTGTCACCGGGATTCTTGTCGGGGTGGTACTGGATGGCCTTCTTGCGGTAAGCCTTCTTTATCTCTTCTTCTGTGGCGTTGCGCTCCACGCCCAACACCTCATAGTAATCTCTTTTCTCTGCCATATTCAAGCCCTCCTAAAGCCCTATCACGACCTTGGCGAAGCGGACGACCTTGCCGCCCAGCGCATAACCCTTCTGGACGACATCCACCACCTTGCCCTTCAGGCCGGATTCTGGAGCCGGAATCTGGGCCACGGCCTCTGCTGTGTCGGTGTCGAATTCTTTGCCCTTCACCTCTATCTCCTCGAGTCCGCAACTTTTCAGGTACGATTTCAACTTGTTATATATCAGGCCTGTACCCTCTTTCTCAAAGGTGCTGGCCTCTGTTTTTTCAAGTTGTTCGATGGCCCTTTCACAATCGTCAAGCACGGGAAGGATCCCCTTGAGGATATCTTCTCCGGCGCTCTTGACCAGATCCAGTTTCTCCTTTGAGGTACGGCGGCGGTAGTTGTCGAATTCCGCTGCCAGGCGCAGGTACTTGTCCTCTGCGGCGGCAGCGCGTTCTTCCGCCTGCCTTACAGCATCTTCCGCACCGCTGTCCTTACTTTCCGGCTGCTCTGCGGCAGATTCTGGTTCATTTGCTGCCTGCTGCT
>CAMKTW010000098.1 GCA_946415795.1 uncultured Bacteroidales bacterium | reverse complement strand
GTTGCTTCAGCCAGAGCTGGTCGACCCGCTGGAACTATCGTCTTATGGCATCACAGGGGTATGTCGTGGTGCTTCCCAACCGCCACGGCACAACCGGTTTCGGGCAGGCCTGGTGCGAGCAGATTTCCGGAGACTATACAGGTCAGAATATGGAGGACTACTTAACCGCTGCCGATGCCTTGCTCGCTGAGCCTTATGTGGGCAAGATGGCGGCCATAGGCGCCAGCTACGGAGGTTATTCTGTGTATAACCTGGCCGGAACCCATCAGAAGCGTTTCAGCGCATTTATTGCCCATTGCGGCATCTTCAATGAAGAGCATATGTATATGGAGACAGAAGAGATGTGGTTCCCCAACTGGGACAACGGTGGCGTTGCGATGCCAGACGTTCCTCAGTCCGGAGCTCCCTGGAGCGACAATCCCGTAGCGCGCAAACTCTACGACCACTCCCCTCACACTATGGTGAAAAACTGGGACACGCCTATTATGGTAATCCACGGCGAGAAAGATTACCGTGTCCCATACGACCAGGGTATGGCTGCATTCAACGCTGCCCAGATGATGGGCGTGGAGAGCAAACTGCTGCTCTTCCCGGACGAGAATCACTGGGTTCTCAAACCGCAGAACTGCATCTACTGGCATCGGGAGGTATTCGACTGGCTGGATAAACACTGCAAATAACAATAACTATTCTAACACATCTGTTATTATGAGCGAAGAGAAACATGAATTTGATCCCAGGGATCTGAATAAGGATGGCAAAGTCTCTTTCAAGGAGAAAATGCAGGATGCCGCCAAAAAGGCCGGCGAGGCGCTGAATATGGCTGGAGCCGCAATCAAGGATGAAGCCGGTGACGCTTTTGCAAACGTCAAGCAGGAGGCTGGGGAAGTGTTTGACAAGGTAAAGCAGGGCACCGACGATGTGATAGGCAAGGTTAAGGACTATGCCAACCTCTCCCCTGAAGAGCGCAAGGCGCGTAACGACGCCATCCTTGACAAGGCCTCTGCCGCAGCCGACAGAGTGGCAGATGCAGCCAAGGTCGTATATAACGACGCAAAAGAGAGCGCAGAAAAACTCTTCAAAAAGAAAGACGCCTGACAGCGGATCATTCTCCTATGCGTAACTGCATTCTGCACATATCCTTGATATGCCTGCTGAGTGTGGCGAGTAGCTGGTTGTGCTGTGCCGCCGCCCCCGACGAGTCCGATTATCTACAGTTGGCGCGTTACTTTTCCCGCGGCGATGAGAATATGATGCCCTGCGACGGCAACGATCTGGATATCATAACATCCGGGCGCCGCAAATGGGAACTGCTGGAGGCGGACATTGCCGCTGCCCGGCAATATATCTGGATTGAGTACTACCGCTGGCGTGAAGATGATGCAGGGCGCAGGATTCGCGACCTGATTATCAACAAGTTAAAAGAAGGAGTCGAGGTTAAGATCCTCCTGGATGACGCTGCCAACGCCTTCTGTCGAAAAGCGTACTATGAAGAGCTCCGTCACTGTGGGGCAAAATTGCAGTTTTTCACCGACACCGACCATCAGCTCTGGGAGATGCTCCCCGGCATCAACCGCCGTAATCACCGTAAGATTGTGATAATAGACGGTAAGGTGGGATATACAGGGGGGATGAATCTGGGCACTCCCAGCCGCGACCTGTGGCACGACACCCACCTTCGCATCCAAGGCCCAGCCGTATCATCACTGGCCAGGATTTATTCTAAGATGTGGTCCGAGCGGATGGGCCCGGCCCTGAAACGGGAAATGGCTGACCGGCTGGCAGAAGAGGATACCATCGCCACTATCTCCAGCCACCAGGAGACAATGATTCCGGCGCCCGGCACTTTCCACAACAAGACAGTACAGTTTGCCGCAGACGGAGGCGGCGACCTCTTCTTTGAAGAGGGCATCTGCCGCATCCTGCTTCTTGCAAAGAGGTATATTTATATCCAAACGCCATATTTCTGCCCGTCTGAGGCCGTTCTGAAGGCTCTTAAAGACGCCGCCGGACGCGGTGTGGATGTCAGGATAATGGTCCCCGGTAAAACCGACGTCGCACTTATGGACACCGCCAACAGTTCATATTTCAAGGAGTGCGTCGATGCTGGCATAACAATATTGTCCACCCCGGGAGCGTTTGACCACTCTAAAACCATAGTCTGCGACAACTGCCTGGCTACAATCGGCACCGTGAACTTAGACTACCGCAGTTTGAGGATCAACTATGAAGACCTCGCCCTGATAATTGACCCTGAAATAGCTATAATGCGCCGCGATTTCTTTTTGGAGCGGGCTCAGGGGGCAAAAACAATCGACGCAACTTCGATTGCGTCGATGTATAAGAGAAAAGGGATGATGATGCGCTTCTGGCGCAGGAATTCTCAGCAATTATAGAGAAATAGTGCCGTCTTCCGGTTCCGGAATAATGGGGATAGTGTGCACTGAAGGGCTCGGGGTTACGCAGATTATGCTGTCCACGACATAACGCTGCATACCGCGCCAGGGGAGCATCCCGTTGTACTCCTTATAATGCAACTCTACCTGTTTGCCGCTGCAACGCATAAGTGAGTCAGCGACCTTCTTGTTAACCACAGAGAAGTTGAATTCATTTGACTGGAGCGATCCGCCACCTTTGGCTCCTTTGAAACCAGTCTGAATCAGGCGACCCTCATAGGTCTTCCACACCCACCCCTTGTACACAATCTGATTGAGTTCGCCGGCCTTAACGCCGCTGCCAAAAACAAAAAAGTATTTGTAGTACACGATCGCGGCTGCAACCAGCAATATGACTGCGGCAATAATTGCTACTATTTTCCCTCTGGAGTTCATCGATTATTCGTCTTTAATGCAGCGTACACTGCCTGCGAAAGGACGGGTGGTAGTAAAGTTACTCATCATACCGACATCTGCCGTATTTGCCGTCTTGTTCAATACAAGGGCATACCACATAGTTTTGGAGTTTGCGGTGGAGCAGAAAAGATAACTTGTGGTGATATAGCCTCTGCTGGCAAGATAACCCTTGATTTCACCGTTTTCTTCAAATCCCTTGCCTTTACCCTCGACATATCCGGACATTGTGGTATTAAACCCGGCCTCTTCAAGCATAGAGAGCGAACCGTGGCCGCGGGCTGCATCGTAGTAAGGAGCCTCGGTATTGACCTCTATTTCAGGGTTGGTGCTCTTGCCCACAAGGGCGAGATACTCCTTCAACTTGGGGATGTGCCAACCGTCGGGGCAAATGCCCTGAGGGGTGTTCTCCATCCTCGTTGCGGTGGTGGCAGTGATGTTTGCATCAAAAGCGGTAGCATCTGAATAGAGAAGACCCTTGTTTACAATGCCCGATTCGCTGTCGTCATATTCAAGTGCAGTGTCACTGCAGGGATACCAGATCCCGCACGTTCCATCGCCAATGGTCACACCCTTTTGTGAGTAGCAAAGGTTCTGAACCATCCACCAGCGGCCGTCACCCATCTTCTTGATGGGATACTCACGCTTGCCGATAACCAGCATAGGGCGGTTCTGAGTGATGACGAGTTTGTCAGAAACTACTGCATCGTCGCCTATAGCAGTCACTGTCAGTTCAAACTTACGGCTCACATCCCCCTCATATTCGTCTATGGTAACAGTGATCTTGCTGGCATTCTCGTCTTCTTCATCCTCCTCTTCGTCGTCATCGCCATCAGCCTTGGTTTTGGCCTTGGGGGTGCCGGACATAGGGTCAACAGTGATGCCCGCTCCCTTGACACTGATACTCCAGGGGAAGTTTGAAGAAACCGTGAATTCATACTCGCCGCCGGTATAGTCTGCGGTAAAAGCATTCTTACTGAAAATGACATATGCAGGAGCACCCTGGGTAATGGTGAAGTATGCGAGGGCATCCCGCTTTTTGCCGTGTGCCACAGCGGTAAAGTAGTGATTCAGGACGCTTGTGGATTCATTCTCAGTCACAATGACCTGTATTGTCTGATCACCGCTGGGACCTTCTGTCTGGGAGATGGTCAGCAAATCCTCATTGTCACTGTTGCAAAGGATTTCCCACTCACAATTAGACGATAAGTTAAATTCGCACCTGCCACCCTTGTAGTCCATTTGCAAATCAGTCCGGTCGATATTTATTTCCGGATCGTTTGTGCAAGCGACCATCGCGAGGAGTGCCGCAACCATCATTACAGAAAAGTGTTTCATAGAATGTAAAATCATTGGCTTAGAATTATCGCGCTAATTTACTCAAAAGAATTGAAAGAATGATTATCTTTGGAAAAAATAATTATGATACAGGTCCAGTGCAAGAATACCGGCACTACAAAAGAGTTCCCTGAAGGGGTCTATCTTCTTGACATCCTGGAAGAATTCAAGGGTCAGTTCGATCACCCATACCAGATTGTTTCCGCAAAGGTGAACAATGTTTCACAGGGACTCCGATACAAGGCATACAACAGCAATACTGTCGAATTCCTGGACGTGCGTCAGAAGAGCGGAATGCGGGTCTATTTCCGCTCGCTCTGCTTCTTGCTGTGCAAGGCTACTCACGACGTGATTCCCGGAGGGCGCATATATCTGGAGCACCCCATTGCCAACGGTTATTACTGCAACCTGAAGAAGAAAAGCCACAAAAGACTCACCGACGAGGACGTAGCGGGAATCCGCGCCCGTATGCTTGAGATCGTGGAGGAAGACACCCAGTTCCACCGATATGACGCCCCTACAGAAGATGTGGTGAAACTGTTCTCCAAGCGCGGTTATGAAGATAAGGTAAAGCTGTTCGAAACCAGCGAAGATGTCTATACGGAGTACTACACACTCGGAGACTTTGCCGACTACTACTACGGACGGCTGGTCCCCTCAGCCGGCTATCTTAAGATATGGGAGCTGGAGAAATACGGCGACGGGATGCTGCTCCGCCTGCCCGACAGACACAACCCGGACCGGGTAATCAAGCGGATTGACCAGCCTCACACCTTTGAAGTATTCCGCGAAAACCTCCGGTGGAACATCATTATGGGCTTAAGCAATGTGGGAGACGTCAACCATGCCTGCCTGAGCGGACACGCCAGCGAACTGATCCAGGTCGCTGAGGCGCTGCAGGAAAAAAAGATAGTACAGATTGCGGAGGATATTTACCGCCGCTCTCGCCAGCGCAAAGATCCGCTTAAGGTGGTGCTCATCACCGGTCCGAGTTCCAGCGGAAAGACGACATTCTGCAGGAGGCTAAGCGTCCAACTGAAGGCCTGCGGCCTGCGGCCGGTATCGCTCTCCACTGATGACTACTTTGTAAACCGGGTGGAGACACCGCTGCTGCCCGACGGCAAATATGACTTTGACAATTTTGAGACTGTGGACCACGCATATCTGGAGAGCGATGTGCGCAAGTTGCTTTCCGGAGAGACCGTGGATATGCCCAGTTACAACTTTGTGACGGGCCTGCGTGAGTACAACGGGCACAAAGTGCACCTGAACCGCGGCAACATCCTGCTTATCGAGGGGATCCACGCACTAAACCCTTCCCTGCTACCTTCGGTTGACGACAAATGCAAATACCGCATTTTTATCAATACGCTTACCAGCACCTCCCTTGACAACCATAACTCTATCCCCACCAGCGACAACCGCCTTCTCAGAAGAATAGTGAGAGACTACAACAAGGGCGCATCCACCGCCGTGGAGACAATAAGCCAGTGGCCAAGCGTGTGCGACGCAGAGGAGAAATGGATACTGCCATACCAGGAGCAGGCCGACGTGATGTTCAACAGCGCCTACCTGCTGGAGTTCGCGGTAATGCGCAATCACGCGGAACAAATCCTCCGCACGGTTCCAAAGAACCGGCCGGAATACAGCGAGGCGCACCGCCTTCTCAAATTCATCCGCTATTTCACCCCTGTTTCCGACAAAGAGATCCCCGCCACCTCGCTCCTGCGCGAATTCCTCGGCGGCAGCAGCTTCGCATAAAGGCGGATGTATCATAATCACAACGGCAGAAGCCTACACTTACAAAGGGTGTATCTCTATTCCATTCCGACCCTGTATCTAAGCCACACAAAGTTGGGCGGGATATTGCCTGAAGCATTCAGTCTGCTACGCTATTACTTGCCGTGCGCTGATTGAAAAAATCGACAACCCAATTTTCGCGGCGGCGGTAAAGAGGCAGTAGATGTGATTAAGGGTTAGTCCTCGGCCGCTGTGCAGCCGCCCATTTTCCTTCTGGAGGCAATGCTATTGTAGCACAGCGCTTTACAACAATTCGCTCAAC
>CAMKTW010000097.1 GCA_946415795.1 uncultured Bacteroidales bacterium | reverse complement strand
ATGCCATTGATATGCGCATCTGGCTGTGGGCCTCCTACCAGTTCGGCTTCAAGGGAATCCTGATATGGTCAAGCACCTCGTGGAACTCCCCTACAGTGGCGCCTGCAGGAACTCTCCAGAACCAATGGGAAGACCCCTACTGCTTCGGCAGCAACAACTCAATGATACAGCGGCTGCTGGCCGTGGGCGACGGCACCCTGTTCTACCCGCACAACCGCCATCCGAACGAGGACAAAACCACCGCATACACCGGCTACCCCATCCCCTGCGTCCGCCTGGAAATCCTGCGCGACGGCATAGAGGACTACGACTATCTGACCATGCTGGCAGAGCGCATTCCCCGCATGAGCGCCGCCGACGCCCGCAAGGCTAAGGCCCTGCTGGTGATGCCCAAGGAGGTCTATCAAGACGACAACCTCAGCGACAAGGAAGCCTACTTCATCCAGGACCCGCAGTATCTCTTCCAGCGCCGCGAACAGATTGCTGCGCTGTTAGAGAAGTACAGATAAATCATCCGTGGCAGCATCCCCACTGATACACAGCGTTTTACAACATATCGCTTGCGCATCTATACACAAGCGATATTCTATAAAGAACTGATAATCAGAATAAATACTGCCACGGGCAGAAACCGTCGCTATGAAAGCATTGCTCCCTGTCGCTCACCCGCTTCGCTCGCGCCCGGAATGCGCTCGCTCCCGCGACCTCGCTAGCGCCGGTCGCAGGCTCTTTCATAGCTCCGTTGTGTTTCTGCCCTAAGACAATTTGAAAGTAGTATGAAACATATGTTAAAAACCATTTTTGCACTTGCGTTGGTAATGTCGCTGTCACTTTCTGCCTCCGCCAAAGAGTGGAAGGCTGAGACGCTTGACAAGTGTGACCCGTATATGACGGCGCAGGGGGGCTACGGATATATCATCAAGAATACCCCCAAGGCCGACGTCTGGTGGGCCGAGGGATGCTACAAGGTGATGAAGGATACCCCGGCGGCAAAGCGCCGCGGCGGCACCATCAAGATGAACACCGCCCGCAACGAATACGAATCGTTCATCCTTGTGGTCAATCCCAGGCAGCCCCTCAAAGACCTCAAGGTTACGCTGAGCGGCCTGCCGGACGGCATAGAAGCCACTATCCGCAAGACAGAATATGTCAACCTGTTCTACAACAGCGATTCCTTTGGCTTCCCCGGTTACTGGCCCGACCCGCTGCCGCTCTACGACTCCCCGGCAGACGCACCCTCCGGCGAGAATACCTCGTTCTGGATAACATTCAAGACTCCCGCGGGGTTCGCCGCCAGGAGCTATACCGGCCGCGTGACCCTGTCCGACGCCTCCGGCTGGAAAGTATCCGCCCCGGTCAGCGTCAAGGTACGCAACTTCTCCCTGCCCGACCGTCCCAGCTGCAATGCCGACTTCGGCCTGTGGTTCAACCAGGTCATCCAGTATGAGAACCTCAACACCCCGGAACAGAAGCGCGAGGCATTTGACAATTACATCAAGGCCTTCAACGACTATAAGATTCAGACGCGTGACCCCTTCTACCTGGATCCGATCAAGTACAATGTCACTCAACCGGAGTGGACAGGAGGCTTCTACGACAGCAGTACCGCCTCAGAGGGCAAGTACTCATACGTGGTTTCCGACGGCTCCGCCGGCGGCAATGTGGAGGCTGTATGGAGCCCCAGGTTTATCCCGGTAAAGGGCAATGCCAAGTACCGCATCTGCGTCAGCGCAAAATCCACAGAAGAGACCACGACTCAGTTGATTGTAGACTGCTTTGACGCCAATCGCAATCCACTCACCTTCCGCCGCCTCTTCAAGCATCTGGATATGAACACCGGGTGGCAGGAGTTCACCTTGGAGATTGACCGCCTCGACCCTCGCACGGCATTCATCCAGGTGAGGCTCTTTGCTGCCGGTTATCTTGCCTCCGGAGGTGACACAGGCACCACGTGGTTCGATAACATAAAGGTTATAGACTGCGCCACCGGCGAGAACATATTCCCGCAAGGCAACTTTGAGGTAGACCCCGACAAAATCAATGTGGACGTAGATTTCACCGAATTCAACAAGGCGGCAGCCAAATACCGCGATATTGACGGGATGCGCTATTTCTCCGTCAAGATAGCCGGCATCGGCAGCGTAAACTTCAGCAATTCCTGGCCGGGTTCAATAGGCGGCTTCAAGCAGGGCACGCCTGAGTACGAGAAGCTGATGGCCAGCTGCCTGACCCAACTGCAGGCAGGTCTCAAAGCGGCCGGAATGCTGGACAAGACTATGGTTTACTGGGGCGACGAACCTATGCCGCCGGCATACCCCCTGCTGGAAGACACCCACAATATGATCAAGAAATATGCGCCGGGAATCCGCACCTTTATGACCGAGCTGATCACCTGGCGCGAACGCCGGTACGACACTATGGACATAAGCGGCACCACCGACATCAGCTGCGTAAGCTGGGAGTGTTTCGAGAATCACGACGTCATCAAAAAATACCAGCAGCGGCCGGAACAGGAGCCCTGGAACTACCTGTGCGCCACCACCAAGCACCCTTATTTCACCGACTTCATAGATGCCAATGCCATAGATATGCGCATCTGGCTGTGGGCATCTTATATGTATGGTTTTAAAGGCATACTTATGTGGTCCTCCACAGACTGGAACTCCGGCAGCCAGTACACCGGCGGCAAACTGCAGGATCCCTGGGAGGAGCCCTACTGCTTTGCGCACAGCGACCAGCTGACCCAGAGACTGCTGGCCGTAGGCGACGGCATTTTCTTCTACCCTCACAACCGCCACCCCAACGAAGACCGCACTACCGCCTACACCGGCTACCCCATACCCTGCCTCCGTCTGGAGACCCTGCGGGACGGAATCGAGGACTATGAATACCTGACGATGCTGGAGGCAAGAATCCCGCAGATGAGCCCTTCTGACGCCGCCAGGGCCCGCAAGCTGCTGGTTTTGCCCCCAGAAGTCTTTATGGACGACAACCTGGAAACCACCGACATCTGGTATATCTACGACCCGCAGTACCTGTTCCAGCGCCGCGGGCAGATAGCCGACCTGCTGGAAAAATACAGATAATATGAAAAGAATTATTTTGATTGTCACCGCCATCCTGGCGGTGAATGCCGCCTACGCACAGAAGAAACTCCCCGGCGAGATGGACAAGTGCGACCCGTATATGAAAGCCCAGGGGGGCTACGGATATCTTATCAAGAATACTCCCCAGGCAGATGTCTGGTGGGCAGAGGGTATCTACAAGGTGATGAAAGACACCCCTGTGGCAAAGCGCAAGGGCCGTGAGGTGAAGCTGTCCACCGCCCGTCACGAATACGAATCGTTCATCGTTGTTATCAGCCCGAGGGAGGATATGAAGGGGCTCTCCGTCAAGGTAGATGGCTTCGACGATATCACAGCAGCTGACGGCAACCCTGGTTTGACGCCGCCAGTCGGCATCACCGCCACGGTCCGCAAGGTGGAATATGTCACCACATATTACACCAACGACAGTTACGGCTGGCCGGGCGAGTGGCCCGACCCGCTGCCGCTGTACGAAGCGCCACAGGACGCGTCCAAGGGTCAGAACACCTCTTTCTGGATTACCCTCTACACCCCGGCAGACCAGGCTCCGGGCACATATAAAGGCTCTGTGACCCTGTCCGGCACAAACGGCTGGAGCGTGAAAGTCCCCGTCAGCCTCAAGGTTCGCGACATAACCCTTCCTGCCGTGCCCACCCTCCACTCCGGTTTCGGCTTCCGGTTTGACCACGTGATAGCCTACGAGAACCTCAAGACACAGGAGCAGAAAGAAGAGGCTTTCCACAACTATATGGAGATGTACCACGACTACCGCATCTCCCCTTCTTACGCCCCGTTCTTTCTGACTCCCGCCAGGTTCAGCTATGAAGGAATCGAATGGAAGGGCGGCAACTTTGACCCCGGCACAAAGACGGAGGGCCGGTACAGCTACGTTGTGACAGACGGCGCTTACGACAAGAATGTCTCCGCCAGGGCCACCGGACAGTTTATCCCGGTGTCCTGCAACAACAAATACCAGGTCATCTTTGACAACCGCACCGAAGGCCCCGCGACCTCGACTCTGAGGGTCGACTGCTACGACTCCGGCAAAAACCTGCTGCCCTACCGCAGCCACTTCATCCATTTCAAGGCCGGCAGCGAGTGGAAGAGCGACACTCTTAACATAGACCGCCTGCCAAAGGAGGCAGCGTTCGCCGCCCTCCGCCTCTACGGCGCCAATGCAATCATCGGCGGCGAGACCACCGGAAGAACCTGGTATGACAATGTCCGTTTCATCAACCTCACAACCGGCGAGAATCTGCTGCCGCAAGGCGGCTTTGAACCCGACACCGCCCGCTTCAAGGTGAACATCGACTGGAGAGGCTTTGAAAAGACCGCCGCCAGATACTACGGAGAGACCCCCTGGTTCACCGGCTTCACCTTTGACATTCCGGTGCTTCACAACGCCTGCGGCTTCCCCTTTGGCACACCTGAGCACGAGATAATCTTTAAAGACTGCGTGCAGCAGATAGAGGCAGAATTTGACAAGCTTAACCTGCTTGACAAGGCCTACATCTACTGGGTTGACGAGCCGTTCCCCGATGCATACCCCTCTATTCGCGCTACCAACGCCCTCATCAAGAAGTATGCGCCGCGTCTGAGACCCTTCATCGCAGAGCAGTTCCCCTGGGTGATGAGCCACGCGAACGACCCGAAGGTGGATATTATTGACGTTACTGACATATTCTGCGTGAGCTGGAACTGCCTGGACGACCACGACAAGATTGCCCGGGTACATTCTATGCCGGGCAAGGAGGTCTGGACATACCTCTGCACCGCAACCCGCGCACCTTTCTTCACTAATTTCATAGACCACGACGGGATAGATATGCGTATGTGGATCTGGGCCACCCGCACCCTTGGACTCAAGGGGATACTGATATGGCGCAACAACTACTGGACTGCCCTTGCCGCCAGTGAACAAGGAGAATTCAAGAGTGTCTGGGAAGAGCCGGCCAGCTTTATCAGCGGCGAGGTCGGCGCAAAGAATTTTGAGATGGACCAGAAAATATGGGGCAACGGCGACGGGATGCTGTTCTACCACAACAACCGCAAACCCGGCATCGACACCGAAACTCCTTACACCTCAAAGCCGGTTCCCTGCATAAGGCTCGAGGTCCTGCGCGACGGTATCGAAGACTACGAATACCTGCACCTGCTTGAGCAGACAATGCCTCTGATGAGTGCCTCCGACGCGCGCGAGGCCCGCGATCTGCTGACTCTGCCCCGCAGCGTGTTCCAGGACGACGACGCCACCCACGATGAAAAGTATTATGTCAAAGACCCGCAGTACCTGTTAAACCGCCGCTCCCAGATTGCCTCCCTCATAGAGAAGTATCTGCGATAGTGCATACAAGGTATTTCGCCAAAAATTATTATCTTTGAAAGATATTTGCTGAAAAATGCGCATATTTTTCACAAAAAAGACATCATATCTTAAGATCATTATTTATGGTAACAGAGTATCCTCACTATATCGCCAGCCTGCAGGATTCAATCCGCAAATTCTGGGATAAGAAAGCTCTCAACGACGTTGGCGGCGAGAGCTACTGCTTTGGCGAAATGGCAATCCGCATAGAAAAACTCAGTCTGTTTATGTCTGCCGCAGGCATCAAGCCCAAGGATGACAAGGTGGCTATCTGCGCTCACAACTGCGCCCGTTGGGGTATGGTCTTCCTGGCCATCAACACCTACGGCTCGGTGGCAGTACCCATATTGTTCGATTTCACCCCTGACGCCGTATGCAATCTCGTGGACCATTCCGAGAGTGCCGGTCTCTTCACCACCGCGGCCAAATGGGCCAGGATGAAAGCCGAGACTATGCCCCGTCTGCGCTTTGCTGTCAATATAGAGAAGTGGGACCTGCTGTATGCTGCCGACGATAACGTTAAGACAGCCTACGAAAATATGGAGGCCGCCTATGCTGCAAAGCATCCGAAGGGATTCGGCCCCGCCGACCTGGACTACGCCACCGACAATATGGACGAACTGGCCATAATCAACTATACATCAGGCTCTACCGGCAACCCCAAGGGTGTTATGCTCACCCGCCGCAATATGAGCGCGATGATAGATTTCTGCAACCGCTGGATGGAGATTGCACCCGACCACAATATGGTCTCGATGCTCCCTATGGCACATATGTACGGCCTGATGATAGAATTTATGTATCAGGTCTGCAACGGCTGCGGCATCTACTGGCTGGGCAAGGCTCCCACACCGGCATCGCTGCTTAAGGCATTTGCACAATATAAACCTCATTTGCTGGTCACCGTTCCGCTGGTGATGGAGAAAATCTTCAAGAG
>CAMKTW010000096.1 GCA_946415795.1 uncultured Bacteroidales bacterium | reverse complement strand
GCAGGGCCATGGAGAAAATTGCTGGTGCCGCGGCGGATTTTGAAATCGATGATGCCCCGGTCGTGCGGCAAATCGTAATCAACCCCCGCATCCACGACCTTAAGGGTAAAGCCGTGCTGGCGGCAGAGGAAGTTCACGCCTCCGGTGCCTTGCGGATGAGTAAAGTGACAGACCTGCTGCCAGGTGACCTCGCGCGGGGCAACGCTGATGCCCTCCTCCACAATGCCGTGATCGCCGGCAAAGAGTATATTCTGCGGATGGCGCAATTCTGGTGTGAGCGTCTGCTGGATCAGCCCTATCTGAAGCGCAATGGATTCCAGCTGACCCAGCGAACCCTTAGGCTTGGTAAGGTTGTCGATCTTGGATTGCAGGGCACCCCGCAACGCCTCGTCCGGATGCTTTATGTCAAAGATAATGCTCATTTGATTTTGACGGGAATACCGCTTACCATCAGGATAACTTCATCTGCGTACTCTGCCGCATACTGGTTGATGCTCCCCTGAAGGTCGGTGAAACGGCGCTGGAGTTCGTTATCGCTGATGCCTCCAAGACCGATCTCGTTAGTCACCAGGATGTAGGTTGCATCGTGAGCCAGCATCTGGTCCAGCTCCCGCTTCATCGCGGCCAGGCAGGTGTCGGGGTCGCTGTTGAGGTCGAAGAAATAGTTTGTAGCCCAAAGTGTCAGGCAGTCCACCAGAATCACCCTTCCCGGAAAGTTGAGGTTGCCGAGGTGCCTCTCCTCTTCAATGTTGGTCCACTGGGCTCCGCGGCGAGCCTTGTGCCGCTCCACCCGGAGTGCAAAATCCTGGTCCCAGATCCGGGCAGTGGCGACGTAAACGGGATCAGGAGCAAGGGAGAGCGCCAGTTGCTCTGCATACTCGCTTTTGCCGGAACGGCAGCCTCCCGTGATTAGAATCAGTTTTTTCATAAACACAAATGTAGCAACAATTTTTGTATCTGAGAGAACTAGAAGCCCTGGAGTATAATGGGTTCTGCTCCTGAAATCTGTGGGTTAGCTTTTTTATCCCATACGGATATTATTGTATCTCAGACTATAGCAATTATAGTTCTCAATGCATGCCGGGCAAGCTGACTCTCGGCTCGCGGGAAACCCCTGTGTTTCAGGCAGGCTTTCCCGATAAGCCTGTTTTATGGCGAACAATATAGACTCGCAAGGGTAGTTCTGGCACATTGAGCTGAGGTATCGGACAGGACAGGCTGTCTATCAGAGAGTTAGAAATGGGCTTCCCGCTCAGTCTGCCTTTTTCGGCGAGACTGAGCGGGAGTCACTTTGGAAAAACCTGTCTATCAGCCGATTGCAAAACAGCCGCCGCTCAACGTGCCAGAACACGCAATTTGTACACCTGCAAGTACTAGTGTCCATCCATTTCGGGGGCGACAGTGCGAACGGCTCCCTCAAAAGGATCCGTGACGTGAACACCCAAGCGATCCTCAGCCAAAGTGGGCAGCTGGCGCAAATCCCCCTGACCATCAATGCTTTATAACAATTAACTGTATCTGATTCGGATACAGTGATTTTGTGTAAATCTCAGTAAATCAGATTATTTACCGCCAGCTTAATTGACACAAGAGACTGAAATGGGTCGTAGCATTGATTGGAGGAGAATCCTGATGGTACATAAGGGGTCACCTGCAAAGCCCTGTGCCGGCCCGTCATAGGGTATGTCTGGTTATTGAACACTCAGCAACTGACCCTACACCCATTTTGTGAGATACGGTATCACTTAATATTGCCCCCGAATAACTGACATTGAATGCTCACAACTGTTCCTACACCCATTTTGTTACACGGTTTCACTCAATACTGCTCGAATAACTGTCATTGGACGCTCACAACTGCTCCCACCGCCCATTTTGTGAGACACGGTTTCACGCAAACTGCCCGAATAACTGTCTTTGAATGCTCACAACTGTTCCTACACCCATTTTGTTACACGGTTTCACTCAATACTGCTCGAATAACTGTCATTGGACGCTCACAACCCATCAACACCATTCTTTGGAATGGCAAGGGCAGCCCGGGGCACCGGATTCCTTGGCAACCTGACTTTCACAAGTAGCGTTAAGTGGCGTCTAGGATCTGTCTGGTGGGGATGAGTGCAACCTGAGAGGCAAAAAGCGCTCAGGATGGGAAGAGATGGCAAATACAAAAAGAATCACTATCTTCGCACTTTATTCCAAAGCCTTTTGTACTTTATTTAACTTTTTTACAGTGAATGCTTTAGTTACCGGCGGCTCAGGTTTTATCGGGTCAAACGTCAGCAGGATGCTGCTCAGTAAGGGGGTGGATGTAGTAGTGTTTGACAACCTCTCAAGCGGTTGCTACGATAATATAAAGGATCTCCCTGTAAAGTTTATCAAGGGTGATGTCCTTGACAGGGATGCCGTCTGTGACGCCTTCAAAGGTATCGACGTGGTGTTCCACCTTGCAGCTTCGGTCGGCAGGCAGCGGTCAATAGACCATCCGCAACTGGATTCGGAAACTAATCTTGTCGGAACCATAAATGTCCTGGAGGGTATGCGCGCAACGGGAGTGAAGAAAATAGTTTACTCTTCTTCTGCCGCAATTTTTGGAGAGCTCCTGTCCCCAGAGATAGATGAGAATCATCCTCAGAATGCAGATTCCCCATACGGGGTAAGCAAATTAGCTGCAGAAAAGATGATTCTCTCATATACAGGTATCTATGGAATAACGGCGGTATGCCTGAGATATTTTAACATCTATGGTGTGAATCAGCGATACGACCTGTATGGTAACGTGATACCTATTTTCGCACACAGGTTGTTCTCCGGTCAGCCGTTGATAATCTATGGCGACGGTTCGCAGACACGCGACTTTGTCAATGTATATGATGTGGCGCGCGCCAATGTGATGGCGGGTTTGGAGTATCAGAAAACGGACGTTTTCAATCTCGGCTCGGGCGAGAGCATCACCATAAACAGGTTGGCGGAGATGATGCAGGAGATATCCGGCCTCAGGACAGGAGTTGACTACCAGAACGAAAGAAAAGCAGATGTGAAGCATTGCAAGGCAAATGCGAACAAGATTATGGATAATATGGGTTTCAAGGCTCAGGTACCTTTGGAGGAAGGCCTTAGAGAGTATATTGACTGGTATAAGAATACCATAGTTAAGGAATCGTAAAGTCCGGTTGCTTGAGACAGGCTTGACCTTCCAGTCTAATAAAAAGAGAATGACCGCGGCTAAGCGGTCATTCTCTTTAATAATCGTACAGATAAAGCCTATCCGAGCATACTCAGCAGGATGCCGGCGGCAACTGCACTTCCGATTACGCCGGCCACGTTGGGACCCATAGCGTGCATCAGAAGGTAGTTGCGGGGATTAGCCTTGAGCCCCTCGGTCTGGGAGACGCGGGCAGCCATAGGCACTGCAGAGACGCCTGCAGAACCAATCAGCGGGTTCACCTTCTCTTTGCTGAATACGTTCATCAGTTTGGCCAGCAGCACTCCGCCGCCGGTACCGATGCCGAAAGCCACTATGCCGACTGCCATAATGCCGAGGGTGCGCCACTGCAGGAAAGTGTCGGCAGTAGCTGTCGCGCCAACGGTAACGCCCAGGAAGATCACCACGATGTTGTTGAGCTCGTTCTGGACAGCCTTGCTGAGACGTTCAACAACGCCGCTCTCGCGGAACAGGTTGCCGAGCATAAGGCATCCTATCAGAGGAGCTGCAGAAGGGAGAAGCAGCGCAATGATTATTGTGACCACAATCGGGAAGAGGATCTTCTCCCGCTTGGAGACGTTGCGCAGCTGCTTCATCTGGATCTCACGCTCTTTCCTGGTGGTGAGGGCGCGCATAATGGGCGGCTGGATAATTGGCACCAGAGCCATATAGCTGTAGGCAGCCACTGCGATAGGGCCGAGCAACTGAGGAGCCAGCTTGGATGTGAGGAAGATGGCCGTGGGGCCGTCCGCACCGCCGATAATACCGATGGATGCAGCCTCTGCAGAGGTGAAGCCCATCATATGGGCAACGATGAAGGTGGCGAATATACCCAGCTGGGCGGCAGCGCCCAGCAGCAGGCTCTTGGGGTTGGCAATCAGCGGGCCGAAGTCGGTCATCGCACCCACGCCCAGGAAAATGAGGCAGGGATAGACGCCCAGCTTGACACCGATGTAAAGGATATCCAGCAGGCCGCCATCAGCCAATATGTGGCGGTAGCTATGGTAGTATGGACTTGCTGCGTTCAGGAACTCGTCGTTCCAGAGCTCTGTGTGGAACAGGTTCGCACCCGGGAAGTTGGTGAGCAGCATACCGAACGCAATGGGCAGAAGCAGCAGCGGCTCGTACTTCTTGACGATGGCCAGATAGAGCAGCACGTAGGAGATGACCAGCATTATAAGAGTCTTCCATCCCCCTTCGGTTTCGAACATCTGAGCAAAGCCGGTCTCGTCGCCAAAATTACGCAGAGTCTCGCCAAAGTTGAAATCCTGCGCGATAACCGGCATCGCCACGAACAATGCCGCAAAGAACAGCAATACTCTAAAAATCTTTTTGGAAGAATTCATCGCGAAAGATTTGAAGAGTTATGCGATTTCGAGAAGAGGATCGCCGCTCTGTACCGACTGGCCAACAGCGACCAGAACCTTGGTGACGGTGCCGTCGGCCTCGGCCTGGATGGCGTTCTCCATCTTCATGGCTTCCAGCGTGAGCAGGGTGTCACCGGCCTTGACAGCCTGGCCGGCAGAAACTGCGATACTTACTACAACGCCCGGCAGGGGGGATTCAACAGCCTTGCCTGCGCCTGCGGGTGCAGCCGAGGGGGCAGCAGCAGGTGCGGCGGCCGGGGCAGCCGCAGCAGCGGGTTTGACGGCTGCAACCTTGGGTGCCTCGCCCTCTTCCTGCATCAGTTCTGCGGTGTAAGATTTACCATTGACGGTAACCTGCAACAGTTCTCCCGATTGCTCTACCGTAGTCTGATACTCGTTTCCGTTTATTTTAAAATTGAACTTTTTCATTTTATGGATTGAGAAAGATTAAACGTTTAAAAATGCTTTTCCCACGTACTATTTAAAGTGGTGCCAGGTGCTATGGTCATTATGCACGATTGTAATCACGCCGCTCTCGACGTCGTGAGCCTCTTCGCTGAAGAGAAACATGGAGGCCGCTATTGCCGCGGCAATCTCCTCATCCTCCCCGTGGAAAGGTGCTTTGGCGGGAGCCTCTGCAGCCTTGGGGGAGTCGGAAGCGTGGGCGGCCGGTTCCCCCTTGCTACCCTTGCGGACGGCCAGCAGGGTGAATATTTGCAGGACCAGCACCAGCAGGATCAGTATCACGAACACGATACCGATGCCCATCCCGGTCATAGACCACACAGCGTTCCAGTTTGTAGCCAGAATCATATTCATAACCGACAGTTTTTAGAGTGGAATATTGCCGTGCTTCTTCTCGGGGAGGGTGAGGTTCTTGTCACGCAGCTGAACCAGGGCGCGAATCACGCGGAAACGGGTGTTGCGAGGCTCGATAACATCATCGATATAACCATAGCTGGCAGCCTTGTAGGGGTTGCAGAAGAGGTCGTCGTACTCTTTCTTCTTGGCCTCCTTGATGGCAGCTGCCTCCTCGGGAGTCGCTGCAGCCTTGATGTCCTTGGAGTAGAGCACAGCCACTGCACCGTCGGCACCCATCACAGCGATGTTTGCGGTGGGCCATGCGTAGTTCATATCGCCGCGCAGCTGCTTGCAGCTCATCACGATGTGGCTGCCGCCGTAGCTCTTGCGCAGGGTGACGGTTACTTTGGGAACAGTAGCTTCGCCAAAGGCGTAGAGCAACTTGGCGCCGTGCAGGATCACGCCGCCGAACTCCTGCTGTGTGCCGGGAAGGAAGCCGGGCACGTCCACGAGGGTAACGATGGGGATGTTGAATGCGTCGCAGAAGCGCACGAAACGGGCGCCCTTGCGGCTGGAGTTGATGTCCAGCACGCCGGCCAGGTTCTTGGGCTGGTTGGCGACGATACCTACCGACATACCGCCCATATGGGCAAAGCCGACGATGATATTGCGGGCATACTCGCGGTGAATCTCAAAGAACTTGCCGTCGTCCACAATTGCGTTGATAACCTCGTACATATCGTACGGCTCGTTGGGGCTGTCGGGGATAATCTCGTTCAGACGGTCATCCTTGCGGTCAATCGGGTCGGAAGTGGGCACACAAGGCGGCTCCTCGCGGTTGTTCTGCGGGATATAGCTTATTAGTTCCTTGATGGTGGCAATCACATCCTCTTCTGTGTCGCAGGCAAAGTGCGCCACGCCGCTCTTGGTGGCGTGTACGCTGGCGCCGCCGAGCTGCTCCTGGGTCACTTTCTCCCCCAATACCTGCTCCACGACTGCGGGGCCGGTGAGGAACATATAGCTGGCGTTCTTGCGCATAATTGTGAAATCGGTCAGGGCGGGGGAGTAAACCGCACCGCCGGCGCACGGACCAAGGATGGCGCTGATCTGGGGAACCACGCCGCTGGAGAGGATGTTGCGCTCGAAGATCTCGGCATAGCCGGCCAGGGCGTTGATGCCCTCCTGGATGCGGGCACCGCCCGAGTCGTTGAGGCCGATGACCGGTGC
>CAMKTW010000095.1 GCA_946415795.1 uncultured Bacteroidales bacterium | reverse complement strand
GGTCAGCAGGGTGGCGGCTGCAAGAATTGTCTTCAACATCGCTTTCATAAACTTCGCATTGTCGTTTGTTCCAGTGCAAAAGTAGGCCGCAAAGGGCCCTCAAAGCGGAAATGGCCGGAGTTCTGCCAGAAATTTGTGCGTTTATGAAAATGAAATAATTGTTAAATTCGCGTCGCTAAAAAATCAACCTATGAAAAACACTCCCATACTGCTTCTTACCGGTTATCTGGGCAGTGGCAAGACCACTCTCGTGAACCGGATACTGACAAATCGAAAAGGGATAAGTTTTGCCGTTATTGTAAACGATATCGGCGAGGTCAACATAGACGCCGACCTTATTGCAAAGGGAGGCGTGGTAGGGACCAAAAACGACAGCCTTGTCGCCTTGCAGAACGGCTGTATATGCTGTACCCTCAAGATGGACCTGGTGGAACAGATAAGTTCCCTGGTTGAGCAGCAGCAATTTGACTATATCGTGATTGAGGCGAGCGGCATCTGCGAACCTGCCCCCATCGCCCAGACTATCTGCTCCATACCTTCGCTGGGTCCGCAATTCAACCGCTCCGGCAGCTGCACCCTTGACTGTATAGTATCTGTGGTGGACGCTCTCCGTCTTAAAGAGGAATTCGGTTGCGGCACGGCCCTTCAGCGTGACAATATCGAGGAAGATGATATCGAGAACCTGATTATCCAGCAGATAGAGTTCTGCAACATAATCCTGCTGAATAAGGCCGGCGACCTCACTCCGACAGAACTTGGCCGTGTTAAGGCGATAGTTCGGGCAATCCAGCCATCTGCAGAGATTATCGAGTGCGACTATGCCGACGTGGATCTGGACAAACTGCTGTTTACCCGCAAGTTCAACTTTGAGGAGGCTGCCACTTCACCGGCCTGGGTGCGGGAACTTGAGGGAGGTGATGATATCGAGAACGAAGAGGAGGGGGAGAGCGACGAATACAACATCGGCACATTTGTGTATTACCGCCGTTTCCCGTTCGATATGAACCGGTTTGACTATTTCATCGCCCGCAACTTCACCCCCAACATTATCCGCGCAAAGGGTATCTGCTGGTTTAAGGACGACAACGATATGTCATATCTGTTTGAGAGTGCCGGAAAGCAGAAAAAACTTTCCGAGGCCGGGTACTGGTATGCCACTGCACCGCAGGAGGACCTGGAGAGGATTGCCGCACAGGACCCGAATTTTATGCACGACTGGGATCCGAATGTCGGTGACCGTATGCAGAAGATAGTTTTTATCGGCCAGAATCTGGACAGGGAAAAACTATCCAAAGATTTAGACTTCTGTCTTGTTGTTAATTAAATAATTGTTTTCTAATTTTGTAGAACAAGAACTTTTTTATAAACACAGGACATATGGGTAAATTTGTAATTACACTTCGCAAAAACGGCGATCCTCAGTTTGTTCTCAAAGCTTCCAACGGCCGCGTCATTCTCGCAAGCCAGGGCTACAAGTCAAAGAAATCCTGCCTTGAAGGTATTGATTCTGTAAAGAAAAACGGTCCTATGGAAGAGCGTTATGAGCGTCTGGCGGCAAAGAATGGCCAGCCTTATTTCAATCTCAAGGCTTCCAACGGCCAGGTTATCGGCACCAGCGAGATGTACTCGAGCGCTACAGCTATGGAGAAAGGCATTGAGTCCGTCAAGAAAAATGCGGCCGATGCAGAAGTGGAGGATCTGTCTATTTAACTTAACGTCTTCGTGTACATCTTTATTGAGTACACAAGTGAAAAAGGCAACCGCGAGGCTGCCTTTTTACATTTTATGTTTTTAACTGTTAAAGATCTGAATACCTGGGGGAGAAGGTGTCGCCCAGTGAGGGATTGCCGGTGGTGAAACCTTTCCTGAGCCAGCGGGAACGCTGCTCAGAGGTACCGTGGGTAAAGGAGTCGGGGACTGTACGACCGTAGGATTTCTTCTGTAGATAGTCGTCGCCAATCTTTGAGGCGCAGTTCAGGCCCTCCTCAAGGTCGCCGGCTTCAAGCGATTTGAAGTTCTTGTTGTCGTGAAATGCCCAGATGCCGGCATAGAAATCGGCCTGAAGTTCCAGGCGGACGGTAAGCTGGTTTGCCTCCTTCTCGCTGACGCGCTGCCTCTTCTGGTTGACCTGGTCCAATGTGCCGAGCAGATACTGCACGTGGTGGCCGACTTCGTGGGCAATAACGTAAGCCCAGGCAAAATCGCCGTCGGCACCAAGCTGCTGCTTCATTGACTTGAAAAACGACAGGTCCAGATAGACCGACTGGTCTGCACTGCAGTAGAAGGGGCCGGACTGGGAGGTCGCTCCGCCGCATCCGGACTGAACACTTCCGTTGAAGATCACCAGCTTGGGCGGTGTATAGGTAAGACCGTTTTTACTGAAGATTTCTGTCCATACGTCCTCTGTTCCTGCCAGAATGGTTGATGCAAAGTCAAACAACTCGCGGTCCTGTTCGGTCTCTACATATTCACCGGTCTGGGTGGTGCCGTCATCCACATAACTCAGTACCTGGGTCGGGTCCTGGCCGGTGAGCAGCAGGATAAGGCCGACAATTATAATACCGCCGAGACCGAGGCCTCCGCCGACAAGTGCGCCGTTGCTGCGCCTGTCCTCTACATTAGAACTTTTTCTTCTTCCTTCAAGTTGCATTGCTGTGTTTTTTAACTTGATTACAAATTTACGATATTCTTGATATTTTTGCAATGTAAATAATGACTGATATGAATCGTGAAGAGTTGAAAAAGATTTTGCCGCATCGCGAACCGATGCTGTTGCTGGACGAGTCTGAAATGATAGGGGACGAGGCGGTGTCCAGCTACAGGGTGCGCGGGGATGAGTTTTTCCTGCAGGGCCATTTTCCGGGTAAGCCGGTGGTCCCCGGGGTGATACTTTGCGAGATAATGGCTCAGGGGTCGGCGCTGATTATGTCGGATCTGATGAGCCGCTCAATACCTCTGTATGCCGGAATTGACGGGGCTCGGTTCAAGCGTATGGTGGTGCCCGGTGATACCGTGTCGGTAAAGGCCCGGATGATCTCCCGGCGCGGGAACATCTTCTTTGTGGAGGCTGTCGCCACCGTAGAGGGAGAGATGTGCAGCCGCGGCAAGCTTACGTTTATATTGATTGATAAGGAAACCTGGAAATAAAGTTATGTACGATTTGCTGAAAGGGAAAAAGGGGATAATATTCGGCGCCCTCAACGAGCGTTCCATCGCCTGGAAGGTGGCGCAGCGTGCCCATCAGGAGGGGGCTTCGCTTGTCTTGACCAATACCCCCGTATCGCTCCGCCTGGGGCAGATACAGGCGCTGGCAGAGGAGTGTTCGGCTAAGGTGGTAGCAGCTGACGCCACAAATATGGATGATCTTGCCGCCCTGGCAGATGAATCGATGGATTATTTTGGCGGAAAGATTGATTTCGTGCTGCACAGTATCGGGATGTCGCCGAATATCCGCAAGAGTATCCCATACGAAGATACCAATTATGCCTTTTTCCAGAAGACACTGGACATCTCTGCATTATCCTTCCATAAGGTAATGAATGTCCTTTATAATAAGGATGCTATGGCGCAGGGAGGTTCGATAGTCGCCCTTACGTACATCGCCGGAGAGAGGGCTTTCCCGGGCTATGGCGATATGGCGGACGCCAAGGCGATGCTGGAGTCGGTGGCACGCGGCTTCGGCCTCAAATTCGCACGCAAATGCGGCGTACGGGTCAATACGGTATCGCAGTCGCCAACTCTGACCACAGCCGGAGAAGGAGTGGCAGGGATGTCGGAGATGTATCGCTACGCAGACCGTTTCTCTCCGCTGGGCAATGCTTCCGCCCTGGATTGCGCCGATTATGTCATTACCCTGTTCAGCGACCTAACCCGCAAGGTTACTATGCAGAATCTTTATAATGACGGCGGTTTCTCCGCTACCGGCCTTACTGAAGATGTGCTCGAAGCCTTCTCGCGCGGGGTAGGATAGAGGTGGTTGGTTTTTCGGATAAATTCAGTATATTTGCAAATTAATTTATCCCGCCAGGGGCGGGGTAAATGTGTGAAAACATCATTATATGAAGTTATTACAGGAAAAACTATCTCAATTTAATCTTCCGCAGCAGCTCAAAGAGAAGGGTATCTATCCGTACCATCGTGCTATCTGCAGTGAGCAGGGAGATGAAGTTTATATTGATGGAAAGAAGGTCCTTATGTTCGGCTCAAACAGCTATCTGGGCCTCACCAACGATCCAAGGGTAAAGGAGGCAGCCATAGAGGCTGTGAAAAAATATGGCTCCGGTTGTGCGGGGTCGCGCTTCCTCAACGGTTCCCTCGATATCCACGAGCAGACAGAGGCGCGTCTGGCAAAATTCGTAGGCAAGGAAGATGCCATCATCTTCTCTACAGGTTTCCAGGTTAATCTCGGCGTTGTCTCCTGTCTTTGTGACCGGCACGACTATATCCTGCTGGACGAACGTGACCACGCATCCATAATTGAAGGCCGCCGCCTTTCTCCGGCCAACTACCTCAAGTTCCGTCACAACGATATGTCTTCACTTGAGTCCAAGTTGCGCAAGTGTGAGAGTGATTCCATCAAACTGATTGTGGTGGACGGAGTCTTCTCTATGGAGGGGGATGTGGCTCCACTGCGGGAGATTGTCGCCCTTGCAGAGAAATACCGTGCTGCAATTATGGTGGACGAGGCTCACGGTATGGGTGTGTTTGGACCGAATGGCCAGGGCGTATGCTGGGCTCAGGGTGTCACTGACGACATAGACCTGATTATGGCAACCTTCAGCAAGAGTTTTGCTTCCCTTGGAGGTTTCATCGCTACAGACAAGATTACTGCGAATTATATACGTCATACGGCACGTTCTTATATTTTCAGTGCCAGCGCTACCCCTGCTGCGATAGGCGCAGTCAATGCCAGCCTGGATATTATGGAGAAGGAGCCTGAACGTATCGCACACCTTTGGGATATCACCAGGTTTGCAATAGACGGTTTCCGCAATATGGGTTGCGAAATCGGCAACACTTCAACTCCGATTATCCCGCTCTATATCCGTGACAACGAAAAGACTTTCTGCGTTACGAGGGATCTCTTCCTGGAGGGTCTGTTTGTCAATCCGGTGGTTTCTCCTGCAGTTCCTTCTGAGGATACCCTAATAAGATTCTCCCTGATGGCTACCCACACTCAGGAGCAGGTGGAGTATGCCCTGGAGAAGATAGAAAAAGTATTCAAGAAATACGATATTATCTGATATGGGTCGCCGGGTATCGGTCGTGCTTCTCACCGGCGGGTCGTCCGGCATCGGAGCTGTAACGGCGAGGATGCTTTCTGACGCCGGATACAAGGTGTACGCCGGTTCCCGTCGCGGTACCCTCCCGGAGGATTGCGCTAATCGTGAGAACCTTGTTCCCGTAGTGCTTGATGTCAACAGTCAGGAGAGCGTATCGGCGGTCGTGGCATCTGTCCTCTCAAAAGAGGGGCATATAGATGCCGTTGTGTGCAATGCCGGGAACGGTATTGCCGGTGCGGTGGAGCAGACGAGTGTGGATGAGGCAAAATATCAGTTTGAGACCTGCTTTTTTGGAGCGCATCGCGTGATCCGCGAAGTCCTTCCGTCTATGCGGGCGCAGAAATTCGGCCGCATTATCACCATCAGCAGTGTGGCTGCGACCGTGCCGATTCCGTACCAGACCTTTTACAGCAGCGCCAAGGCTGCCGTGCTTATATATACCAAGGCCCTTTCCCTGGAAGTGAAGGGCTTTGGCATACAGTGCTGCAGCATTCTCCCGGGCGATACAAAGACCGGTTTCACGGCAGCACGTAAGCTGACGGCAGAATCTTCTGATACCACAAGTGTCTATTACGACACGCTGAAGCGTTCCGTGGGGCGTATGGAACACGACGAGCAGAACGGAATGCCAGCAAGCAAGATAGCGGATGCTATAGTAAAGCAGCTTGGACGCAATCGGATGGCTCCTTCCGTTACTCCCAGAATCGATTACAAGGCCATCAATCTCCTTGTCCGCCTGCTCCCCACCAGGCTGATGCTCTGGATTGTGGGCAAACTATACGCCTAAAGGGCTCCTTTAACGCATCTCTGCAAGTTCAAAGATGAGGCGTTCTGTCTTTTCCCAGCCCAGGCAGGGGTCGGTGATGGATTTGCCATATACACCGCCGTCACCGCTCTGGCAACCGTCTTCCAGATAAGATTCAATCATAAGTCCTTTCAGGAGTGCTCCGATATCGGCGGAGTGGCGTGCAGAGTGGAGCACCTCCTTGGCGATGCGGATCTGCTGCTCGAACTGCTTGCCCGAATTGGAATGGTTGGTGTCCACTATAAGCGCCCTGTTTGGCAGTTGTGACTGGGCGTATTTCTCGCAGAGCAGCATCATATCCTCGTAGTGGTAGTTGGGGATATTGCGGCCGTTTTTGCTCACGCTGCCGCGCAGGATGGCGTGGGTGAGGGGATTGCCCTTGCTTGTGACCTCCCAGCCGCGGTAGATGAAGGTGTGCGACAGCATAGCGGCGTGGATAGAGTTGAGCATGACGTTCATATCGCCGCTGGTGGGGTTCTTCATCCCGACAGGGATGTCCAGGCCGCTTGCGGTGAGGCGGTGAATCTGGCTCTCTACGCTGCGGGCTCCCACTGCCACATAAGAGAGCATAT
>CAMKTW010000094.1 GCA_946415795.1 uncultured Bacteroidales bacterium | reverse complement strand
ATATTGCGTACACTCTGGCGCACTCCACCGGCCACACCACCGTTATCCACGACATCCACCCCGTCAGAAGATACCCTGATGGTCACAGCCGGAGCCTCTGTTGTGATATAAGACCCTTTTGAGATGTCGTAATAACTGTATTTGACAGGCCCGACCGTGAAATCCCCGTAACTGCGGGCAATGAAGGGATACTCGAATACCTTGCTGCCGCCGGTGCCGTTTGACTCGCTGCGGTCGGTAGTTTTCACGTCATAGACGTCAAAGTCGGTGGGGAACTCTATCTTGGGAGCCGAGAGCATAGTGACGTTCCCTTTTCCGCTCACGGTAACAATAAGCGAAGAGGCCTGATTTGCCGCTATGGAATCGTTTGCAAACCTGGCGGTAATGTTGAACTGCCCCACTCCGCCGCCAAAGGAAGATGGTGCACCGGCGGGAAGCGGCTTTACCTGAAAGTTGATGGACGGGGTCGTCACCCGCTTCCGTACAGTCTGATAACTGTCAAAGAAGTCGTCAAAGATTGAGCGGGAACGGCCGGCACTGGCGCGGACGCGGATCTGGCACACCGCCTCTGCCGGCTCAATTACGATAGTTCCCTCCTGCTGGGGGATCAGCATATAACGGCGGATGACAGTGGTGTTGTAAATCTTGCCGTTTATGTTCTCGCGATTCAGTTCAAGATTAGTGGGTGCGTATGTCTCTTTGCTCCAGAAACCGTTGAAAGTGGGGAGCTTGAAGTCTTCGAACCCTGTGATGTCGGCACGGGTGTAGAGCTTGAGCACCGCTGTTATCGGTTCGCCCTTCACCGCAGATGTCTTGCTAAGATTGAGCCGCATAAAGATATCTTCGTTGGATACCGTGCCGGTGATGGCGGGATCGGAACTCTGGCCGCCCTGGGATGCGCCGCCCTGATTCTGGGAATTCTGACCCTGGGTATTCTGGCTTTGGGAACTCTGATTCCGGGTATTCTGTCCGCCACCCTGCCCTATGGCGGGATCAGTCTCTGCTTCCACCACCTCGACGGTTGCAGAATTGCTGGTGCACTGCTTGCCGCCCACTTTACACGTCGCCGCGGGGATAGTGTATGTACCCTTTGCCTCGGCAGTAAACAGGTACGTATAGCTTGTGGTATGGCTGGACTCGCGCTTGCCGTTTATTATCGTAATCGAACTGGATGAACCCTTCTGCGGACCCCACATCAGGGTGAGCCCTGCCGGAGGCGTCCAGTCAAAGTCAGAAACACTGCCGTCGGCAGTGAATACAACCCTGAACGGCTCTCCAGCCGCCACCACATTGGGCGCCTCGAGGGTGAGAGTCTGGGCATTGAGAGCTGCCGCAGCAAACAAAAGCAATAGCGTGAGATATCTTTTCATCTTGAGCATTTGTCTTATAAGACCCTACCAGTTCTTCTCTTTCTGACGGGACTTTACAGACGCCGCCTTCTCTTTGTTGACCTTGTCCTGAGTCTCGTTCTCCTTGGCCTGGATGGCCTGGAGCATCTGCTCGGCAGCTTCCGGACTTATCTTGGGTTGAGGCTGGTTCTGCCCCTGCGGCTGCCGGTCGTCATTGTTGTCCTGGTTCTGGTCTTTATTCTGGTCTTGGTCCTGGTTCTGATCCTGATTCTGCCGGTCATCATTCTGATCTTTGTTCTGGTCCTTGTTCTGATCGTCCTGATTGTCCTGCTTATCCTGATTCTGGTCCTGATTGTCCTTGTTCTGGTCGTTATTCTGGTTCTGATTCTGGTTCTGGTTCTGGTTCTGCTGCTCCTGCTGCTCTTTCTCCAGCATCTTCTGGGCATAGGCGAGGTTGCTCTTTGCATCCAAATCGCCCGGATTCAGGCGCAAAGAACTCTTGAATGCCTCTATAGCCTCGCCCCAGCGGCGCTGCTGCAGATAAATATCACCCTTGTTGAAATATGCATCGGCCGCTCGGGAGCTGCGGGCAAGGCTGTCCAGAGCCTTTGCGGCAAATTTTTCCGCCTCTTGATAGTTCTCCTGCCGATACAGGTCGTTGGCAAGGTTATACTGAGCCGCCGCACTTGTGGAGTCCTTCAGGAGCGCCTTCTTGTAGTCGATCTCCGCTTTGGCAAAATCCCCCTTGCGGAAACTGCGGTTGCCGCTGCGCACTTCCCGGCGGTCGGTCTGTGCAAAGGCCTGCATACCACAGAAAACCAACAGTAATATAGTTATAATGAACCTTTTCATTCTGATTCCTCCTCTTTGAACAGCTGGCGGCGGTTGCGGCGTGTCCCTACCAGCATTTCCAGGATAAAGAACAGCAGCGCGATGCCGAAGAAATACATATACTGTTCGTCAAAATCCTCGAACACAACCGATTTGAACTTTGAGGCCTCAATACTGCGGATATTTTCTATGATAGGATTCAGACCAAACTCACCCGCAGCCGCCCGGACATATTCACCGTTGCCGGCGGAGGCAATCTCCCGCAGCGTCTTTTCGTCAAGGCGGGTCACAACTATGTTGCCCTCCTTGTCGCGGAGCATATCACTTCCCATCGGGATAGGTTCTCCCTTGGCGCTGCCCACGCCCACGCAATAGATGCGGACACCTTCCTCCGCGATGGTCTCCGCCGTCTCAAGCACATTACCCTCATGGTCTTCACCATCGGAGATAAGGATTATTGCACGGCTCTTCTCGCTCTGGGTGCTGAAACTGCGGGCGGCGGTCATAAGGGCGTCGGCAGTAGCGGTACCCTGAATAGGTATGGAGCCCGGTTCAATACTGTTCAGAAAGGCCTTCGCAGAGACATAATCGGTAGTTATCGGGAGCTGGACAAAACTCTCACCCGCAAAGATTACCAGACCGATACGGTCACCGGCCAGTTTGTCCACCAGGCGGGAGATTGCCAGCTTGGCTCTTTCCAGACGGTTGGGCGAATAGTCCTGCGCCAGCATTGAGTTGGATACGTCCAGCGCAATCATTATCTCCACTCCGCTGGTCTCGCGCTCCTGCAGGCGGGCTCCAAGCTGCGGCCGTGCCAGACCCAGCACAAAGAAGAGGAAGGCCAGCGAGAAGAAAGTCACCTTCAGCCACCCTTTGGCCGTAGATACCCCGGGCATCAGTTTTGACACCAGTTCAGGATCGCCCAGCCTTGCAGCGCGGGCCTTCTGACCCTTGCGATACCACCAGTACCCCAGGAAAAAGAGGGGTATCAGCAGCAAAAGCAACAGATATTCAGCTTGAGCAATGTGCAACATCTTATGGCAACTTCTTAATAATCACAAACTTAAGCAACAATTCCAAAAGCAGCAGCGCCAGCGCCCACAAGGCGAAGGTCATAAACCGCTCTGAATAGACGGGGAAACTGTCCACGGTGGTACGGTTCTTCTCCATCTTGTTTATCTCGCCGTAGATCTCCATCAGCTTGGTATTGTCCGTAGCGCGGAAATACTTGCCGCCGGTGGTCTCTGCAATCTTTTCCAGCAGGGACTCGTCTATCTCCACCTTCATATTCTGCACCTGTATGCCCCACGGGGTCTGGACGGGATAAGGTGCCTCACCTTTGGCGCCCACGCCGATGGTATAGACGCGAATACCGTATGTCTTGGCAATCTCGGCAGCTGTCTCCGGGGCAATCTCGCCGCGGTTGTTCACACCGTCGGTAAGCAGTATTATCACCCGGCTCTTGGCGTCGGAATCCTTCAGCCTGGCCACAGCGGTGGCAAGGCCGTTGCCGATGGCTGTTCCGTCTTCAATCAGGCCGGTCTGCACCTCCTTCATCATATTGATGAGGGTGATGCGGTCGGTGGTGACGGGGCACTGGGTATAGCTTTCACCCGCAAACACGACAATGCCGATACGGTCGGTGGGGCGGGATGCGATAAACTCTATGGCGATATCCTTGGCGGCACCTATGCGGTCGGGTTTGAAATCACGCGCCAGCATAGAGGTGGAGACGTCCATATCGAGCACGATGTCGATACCCTCTGTATCAACCTTCTCGAAATTCTTTGAGTCGCGCGGGCGGGCGATAGCCACTATCAGCAGTGCAAGCGCCCCCATTCGGAGCACAAACGGCACGTGGCGCAGCGCGCGCATCAACCAGGAGGGCTTATAGCTCCACCGCTTCAGATTGCTTACCTGCAGTGCAGGAGCACGTCCCTTGAGTTCCTTGTAAACGTACAGGGCAGCCAAAGGTATCAGCAGCAGCTCCAGCCAGAGCAGTTTGGGATATTCAAAAAACATATCAGTCCTCCTCTTTCTTCTCTTCGTCCAACTGGGTCATATAAGTTGCGTTCACAAAGCGGACGGCATCCGGGATCACCTCCTCATTCTCCTCTGCAGAAGCCTGATACTTGGCAAATTTCACCAGATCGGCGCGGGTGAAGAGCTCCTCCATATCGTCGTACAGCTTAGGGTCGATATCCTGCTGTTTGAGGTCGGCAAGCATCTCGCGCGAGGGGCGCTCCATCGCCACGATATCGTATCGGCCGGCGATATAGACGCGCAGGGCGTCGGTAACCTCGGTATAGAACTGCTTCTGCTTGTCGTTCTGCCATAGCTTCTGCTTGCGGATTTTGTCCAGGGCACGCAGCGCCACGATATGCGGCGGATCCTTCACGATGGGTTTACCCATAAAGGTGCGGTTGGCGCGGCGCATCCTTATCCAGCGTACAATCACATATATCAGAGCAGCAACCAGCAATGCCAGCAGCACCCAGGGAATCACCTCCCTGAACGTTATCGGATACTTGATCTGGCCCTTGATGTCCTTGATGACATAAGTCGCGGTGTCGATGGGGACGGTAGTGACCTCCAGGGTCGGACCCTCCATATAGAGGGTGTCCACCTTGCCGCTCTTGCGTTCAATCATCGCAATCAGCGGCGGGAGATAATAGCTCCCTGAATCGAAGCTGGTGAGAATCACCTTACCCTCTATCTCAATTATCTTGCGGGTGGAGGCGACGGTGTCAACGGCCAGCGGCTTGATAATTACCACGCCCGGTGTCGGCGGATCTGCGATGTCTTCAAGGAAAAATTTCTCGCCCGGCTCCATCTGAAGCGGTATTATCCACTCCAGCTGGTCGCCGATAAGTATGGTGTCGCGGGAGAGGCGGGTTTTAGGAGCGCCCTCCTGGGCATTCAAGTGGGCGACCACAAGCAGCAGTACAGCTATGCACGACAATAATCTTCTCATTTCAACCCCCTGTTTTTGAAAAAGCCTATCAGCCCCTGGACATAATCCTGGTCAGTGGCTATGCTCACATTGTCTATACGATACCTGTTAAGGAGCTGCCGACACTCTTCGTCTGCCTGGCGGGAACGCTTCTCATAGGCCTTGCGCATCGCCCGGGAAGAGGTATCGACCCACTCGACAGCACCGGTTTCAGCGTCTCTCACCAGCACAAGGCCAAGGTTAGGGATCTCCTTTTCACGTTTGTCATAGATATTGATAACCGAGAGGTCGTGCCGGTTTGCGGCAATCTTCAGAGCATCTTCCCAGCGGGGCCGGCCGTTGTCATCGGTATCCATCATATCGGAGAGGAGGAACGCAGTGCAGCGCTTCTTGAGCGCGTTGGTCAGGTAGTGGAGCGCTTCGCTGATATCGGTTCCCTGATCTTCCGGGGTGAACTCGACCAGCTCGCGGATTATGTGCAGCAGATGGCTGCGCCCCTTCTTGGGCGGTATGAACTTTTCTACCTTGTCGCTGAACAGGATTGCCCCCACCTTATCGTTGTTTATAGAGGCGGAGAACGACAGCACGGCGGCTATCTCCGTGGCAAGGTCCTGCTTGCTGCGGACGGTGGTGCCGAAGGCACGCGAACCGCTCACGTCCACCAGCAGCATCACGGTAAGCTCACGCTCCTCCTCGAACACCTTCACATACGGGGCACGCAGGCGGGCGGTGACGTTCCAGTCCATATTGCGGACGTCGTCGCCGTACTGGTATTCGCGTACCTCGGAAAAGGTCATTCCACGCCCCTTGAACGCACTGTGATACTCCCCCGCAAACATCTGGTGCGAGAGCGATTTTGTGCGGATCTCTATCTTCCGGACCTTTTTTAACAGTTCATTACTGTCCATCGTTAAAGCCTCCCGCTACTACGGTACTTCAATAGTATTAAGAATATCTGCAATGATGTTCTCTGATGTGATGTTGTCTGCCTCAGCTTCGTAGGTCAGGCCGATGCGGTGGCGGAGAACCTCGTAGCATACGGCGCGGACATCCTCCGGGATGACATAGCCGCGACGGCGGATAAAGGCGTAAGCCTTGGAGGCCATTGAGAGCGAGATGCTGGCACGCGGACTGCCGCCGAAGGCAATCATATTCCTGAACTTGCCCAGGCCATACTCCTCCGGATCGCGGGTGGCGAAAACGATATCGACTATATACTTCTCTATCTTCTCGTCCATATAGACTTCACGGACCACCTTGCGGGCACGGACTATATCCTCAGGCTTTATAACAACGTTGGGCTTGGGCAGGCCGTCGCCGGCATTGTTCATCCGGATAATCTGCTTCTCCTCCTCTTTTTTCGGGTACTTGACCACGACCTTGAGCATGAAACGGTCCACCTGCGCCTCGGGAAGCGGGTAGGTACCCTCCTGCTCTATGGGGTTCTGGGTAGCCATAACCAGGAACGGCTCCGGCAGACGAAAACTCTCGTCGCCTATGGTGACCTGACGCTCCTGCATAGCCTCCAGCAGTGCGCTCTGCACCTTTGCCGGAGAA
>CAMKTW010000093.1 GCA_946415795.1 uncultured Bacteroidales bacterium | reverse complement strand
TATTGTTAGATATTAATTTGTTTGAATTCTTACTCGCGGCGCAAATATACTACTTTTTAGTTTTCCTTACCATAATAACCGAGCGGGGTGCTCAGATTGTTCCGGTATTTTGGGGCAGGTCAGACAAGATTATCGGCACCTACCCCATTACGTACCCGATAATGTTGCTGCGGAATCCATTTTTTGCATAACTTTGTGTGATGGACAAACTATTTCTAATAGACGGGCATTCCCTTATTTTCAGGATGTACTACGCATTTATGCGGCGTCCGATGATCAATTCCAAAGGTGAGGACACATCTATACTATACGGTTTCACCAAGTACCTTCTGGAGATAATCTCCCGCGAGCGGCCGACCCATCTGGCGGTGGCATTTGACCCGCACGCCGCCACTTTCCGCCACGAGGCTTATCCTCAATACAAGGCCAACCGCAGTGCGGCTCCGGAGCTGGTACACGAAGCTCTGGAGCCCCTCTGCGAGCTTATGAAGGCGATGGAGATACCGGTGCTGATGCGCCCCGGATTTGAGGCGGACGATGTGATTTGCAGCGCCGCCAGGCATTTTGCAGGGGAGAATCTGCAGGTGTATATGGTGACTCCGGACAAGGACTTTGGGCAGGCCGTTCACGGCAACGTATTCCAGTACAAACCGGGCAAGGCCGGCGGCGACGACACCATACTGGACGAAGCCGCAATCTGCGCCAACTACGGCATCGGGAGCTCCCGCCAGGTAATCGACATCCTCACCATCTGGGGCGACGCATCCGACAATGTACCCGGAGTGGCCGGCGTGGGCGAGGTCGGCGCCAGAAAGCTGATCGGCAAATACGGCTCCGTAGAGAACATCTATGCCCATCTGGACGAGCTCACGCCCAAATTGCGGGAGAGCTTCGAGGCGGCGCGGGACCACATCGAGATGAGCAAGTTCCTGGTCACAATCAAGGATGACATCGATGTCGGAGTGGACATCAGTGACCTGCGTCTGACAGCCACCTGCAACGCCCAGGTACGCGAACTGTTTGACAAGTACGAGTTTCCCAGCCTGATAAAGATGCTGCCCGAGGGGGAAGGGACCGTCGCAAAGCCTGAGAATAACCATTTGGAATGCTCCCGTGCCGCCGGGGACGAGATAATCGGCCTGGCCCGCAGCAAAGGCTGCGTGGCGGTCAGCGTAGACAAGGAGATTATACTCGCCGCAGGCGACCGTTATGCCGTTTTCAGTATAAACGACGCTGCAGCTCAGGCCGTTCTGGCAGACACAGACATTGTCAAGTGCGGCCACGGCATAAAAGACAGTATGCACCGTCTCTCGGCTGCTGGCGGCAGGATTGAAGGCCCTAAGAAAGACATCGAGATAATGCACTACCTGCTCAATCCGGAAGTCAGCCACAAGACCGACTATCTGCTGCGGAGTTATCTCGATATCTCCCTGGAGGCGGACGGTATGGAAGGTCAGGCGGCCCCTGCCGAGCAGCTGGACCTGTTCTCCGCGGCATCAGCAGACACACAGGCCAAAGAGAACGATACCGCCTGCCGCAGTTGCGTGGCTGCGGGACGGTTGGCCCCCGTCATTGAAGAAGAGCTCCGCAAAGCGGGCCTGTGGCATCTCTACGAGACTATCGAGATGCCGCTCATCGACGTACTGTTCGAGGTGGAAACCAACGGCGTCAGGATAGACACCGCCCAGCTGGCATCGTTCGGCGCCTCGATAGAGGGTGATATAGCCCGCCTGGAGAGCCAGATACGCGACATTGCCGGGGATCCCGGACTCAACGTCCAGTCTCCCAAACAGATAGGGATACTGCTCTTCGAGAAGCTCAAACTCGACTCCAAAGTCAAAAAGAGCCGCACCGGTGCCTATACCACCGACGAGGAGACCCTGCAGGCCCTCTCCGACCGCCATCCCGTAATCGGGATGATACTTGAATACCGCGGCCTCAAGAAACTGATGACCACTTATGTCTCCCCCCTGCCTGGCTATATAGATCCCGCAGACGGCCGTATCCACACCACCTTTACCCAGGCCCTCACCGCCACCGGGCGCCTGAGCAGCATCAAGCCCAATCTGCAGAACATCCCCGTAAGGACATCGCTGGGGCAGGAAATACGCCGCTCGTTTGTACCGGGTGCCGACTGGATCGTGGCTGCCGACTATTCTCAGATCGAACTGCGCATAATGGCGCACCTGTCCTCAGACCCCTCCCTTGTTGCCGACTTTGCAACAGGCGACGACATCCACGCCGCCACCGCCGCAAAAATATTCGGAGTTCCGGTGGCGGATGTCACCAAAGACCAGCGACGCCAGGCCAAGACCGCCAATTTCGGCATTATGTACGGCATATCGTCTTTCGGACTGGCGCAGAGGCTTGGTATCTCCCGCACAGAAGCCAAAGCCCTGATTGACGATTATTACCGCACTTTCCCCGGTATCCGCACATATATAGACAAGGTCGTTGCCCAGGCCTCTGAGAAGGGTTACGTAGAGACCATCTTTGGCCGGCGGCGCTACTTGCCCGACATCAAGTCAAAGAACTATACCGTACGCAGCCTTGCGGAGCGCAACGCCGTGAACGCCCCCATCCAGGGGAGCAGCGCCGACATCATCAAACTGGCGATGATCAATATCCACCGCCGACTGAAAAAGGACGGATACCGAAGCAAGATGGTGCTGCAGATTCACGACGAATTGCTCTTTGACGTGTATGAGGATGAGCGTGAAAAGCTGATGGCGATGGTGGTGGAGGAGATGCAGAACGTGTGCAAGCTGGCGGTTCCGGTCACTGTCGACTGCAACGCCGGCAAAAACTGGCTGGAAGCACATTAGAACTATGGAAGAGATACTGAAATACTTCCCCGGCCTGGATTCTCTCTGCAAGGAGCGGCTCTCTGCCCTGTATGACCTCTACGCCGACTGGAATTCCAAGATAAACGTAATCTCCCGCAAGGATATGGAGAGTTTCTATACTCACCACGTGCTTCACTCGCTGGCGATATCGGCAGCGTTGGACAATGTCCTCAGCGCAGGCGGACAGAGAATCCTGGACCTCGGCACCGGTGGCGGCTTCCCCGGCATACCATTGGCCATCCGCTATCCGCAGAATGAATTTGTCCTGTGCGACTCTATCGGCAAGAAGATAAAAGTTGCCGGCGCAGTGGCTGAATCACTGAAACTGGAAAACGTCCAGTGCGTGAATGCGCGGGCAGAGACCCTTCAGGGCCGTTTCGACTGGGTAGTTTCGCGCGCAGTAGCCCCGCTGGACAAGATTCTCGGCTGGGTTCGCGGCAAATGGAGCCGGGGGGTGATATGTCTCAAGGGGGGTGACGTAGAGAGCGAAATCGAACTCTGCGCAAGCAGGCGCCTGCTTGACCCCAAGAAGGTTATGGTCAGCGACATAAGTATATTTTTCAAGGAAGAGTGGTTCGAAGGGAAAAAAGTTGTGACTGTTTCTTAAGTAAATTTGGTATTTTGCTAAAGACTATTTACTTTTGCAGACCCCAAAAATAGAAGTAATAAAAATCTATAAATATGAAACGTACATTTCAACCCTCGATTCGCAAGCGTCGTAACAAACACGGCTTCCGCGAGCGTATGTCCACTCCCAACGGCCGCCGCGTGCTCGCAGCACGTCGTCGTCACGGGCGCAAGAAACTCACCGTTTCTTCTGAAGACAGATTCTAGTATCTGAACCGGATATACAAAAATACCGACCTTTTTCAGGCCGGTATTTTTGTTATATGACATCTGCCTGAGAGAGCATAAACCGGCGCATAGTCTGGGAGGCATTAACCGCCTCATCGACAGGAGCCAGGAAAGAAGTTATGAAAAAAAGAAATGATGCAATCAGTTTTTATTATCTTTGCTTTGTTATGGCTTATTACCGTTCTAGAAAAGATAAATCTCTGCTGCACAATTTTATCTGGGGCATCGTCTTCGTTATCGCGATGGTCCTGTTGCTGCAGTTACTGCTGGCTCTCTTCACCCGCCACAACAAAGAGCTTACCGTTCCTGACTTTACCGCCCTGGATATGCGCACTGTGCACAAGGTAGCCAACAACCTGCACCTCAGGGTAGAAGTTGCCGATTCCGTATATGTGAAGCACCTCCCGCTCGGGGTCGTGTTCTCACAGAATCCACCCGCCGGCAGCCGCGTCAAGAAAAACCGCCGCATATTCATAACCATCAACTCCACCGTACCCCGTCTGGTCACCGTACCCTCCGTCATAGGGTATTCCCTGCGTCAGGCAGCCGCGGAGATCTCTTCCAGCGGACTTACGGTAGGCAAACTCACCTATGTCAGCGATATAGCCACCAACAACGTGCTGCGGCAGCAATACAAGGGGCGGGACATCGCCGCCGGCAAGAAGCTTGAGACAGAGAGCAAAATAGACCTTGTGCTGGGGTTGGATTACGAGGATAACTCCACCGATGTGCCTAATTTGAAAGGTTTCACATACAGCGTCGCCGCCTCCAATATAATTGAGAATTCACTCAACGTGGGGCGTATCCGCTACGACGAAAGCGTCAAGAATTACGCCGACAGCCTCCACGCCGTGGTCTACAAACAGACTCCCGATGCTGCCACAAGTGTCTCTATGGGGAACAATGTGGACATCTGGCTCACAGTTAATCCGGAAAAGAATAAATAGATGCTGGACGACGACTCTCTGGTGGATGACCTTGAGCAGGGCGACGAAGAGCAGCCCCTGTTCGAGCACTACCGCTTTGTGGTGGACAAAGGGCAGGCGCCGCTGAGGATCGACCGATACATCACCAGCAAGATGGAACAGACCTCGCGCCACCGCGTGCAGCTGGCGCTTGAGGCGCAATACGTGAGGGTTGGAGACCGGGCGGTGAAGGCAAATTACAAAGTGCGGCCGGAAGATGTGATCACCATTGTGCTCCCCTATCAGCGGCGGGGTTTTGAGGTGCATCCGGAGCCGATTCCACTCAACATAGTGTATGAAGACGACGACCTGCTCATAGTGAACAAGCCCGCCGGGATGGTGGTACACCCCGGGTTCGGCCACTTCAGCGGGACACTCATAAACGCATTGGCGTTCCACCTCGGCATCAGTCAGGATGCCGACGCCACAGACGAGCGGATGGGTATCCTTGTGCACCGCATAGACAAGGACACCTCCGGCCTGCTGGTGGTAGCCAAGAACGATGTCGCACAGCTCAAACTGGCCGAGCAGTTCTTTGAACACACCATCAAGCGCACCTACTGGGCGCTGGTCTGGGGCAACGTAGCCTCCGATTCCGGCACCATAGAGGGCAATATCGGACGCGACCCCAACGACCGTATGCGGTTCAAGGTATTTGAAGACGGTTCCCAGGGCAAGACCGCAGTGACCCATTACAGGGTGCTGGAGCGGTTCGGATACACCACTCTGGTGGAGTGCAACCTTGAGACCGGCCGCACCCATCAGATCCGCGTCCATATGAACCATATCGGCCATCCGCTTTTCAACGACGACCGGTACGGCGGCGACCGGGTGCTGAAAGGGCCCCTCTACGCCAAGTATAAACAGTTTATAGACAACTGCTTTGCAATAATGCCCCGTCAGGCGCTACACGCCAAGACGCTTGGGTTCATCCATCCCGGCACCGGAAAGGAGATTTTCTTTGACAGCGATATCCCTGAGGATTTCACCTCCCTGCTGGCCAAGTGGCGCAGCTATGCCGGCAACCGCGACATTGTTATTCCCGATGGAGATAATTGAACTGAGCACCCTTTCCCAGGCAGACATCGCCAGCCTGGTTTCTCTGATGAAAGAGCTGACGCGAGAGAAGGCAGTCACCTCAGAAATGATTATGGCGACCGTTTCAGACCCTTCCACCCACCTGTTCGCAGCGGTTGAGGGCGGCCGGATTACCGGATGTGCCAGCCTGTGTGTTTCCCACACCCCGACCGGAGCCAAGGGCACCATTGAAGATGTTGTAGTGGGCAGCACCTTCCGTGGCCGCCATATAGGGCGGTTGATGATGGAGCACATAATAGATTACGCCCGCAGGGAGTTCTCCCCCATAGAGCTGCACCTCACTTCGCGACCCGTACGCGAAGCCGCCAACCGCCTGTATCAGTCCCTCGGTTTCTACCGTTACGAGACAAATTACTATAAGATCCAGTTATAGATTTTGTACCGACCGGCCGGTTACTTTGCAGGTACTCTTTGCCGTATCTGCAGAAGATACCTGCACATGCCAGCCCCACTCGGAAGGATGACCTCTTCCGCTTTCTCAAGACAGGGCCGCACTGTCCGGCCCCATAAAAAACCTAAGTTAACCGATTACAATAGCCAGGGCATATGCAAGCCCTACGAGGGACACAAGAGTCGTGGCCCCTGTCATTACGGCTTCCCGGGCAGGCGCGCCAAGCTCCAGTCTGTATTGACGCCACACCAGATGCAAGAATGCAAGACTGGCAAGGGAATATACAAGAAGCGACCCCCACCTCATCTGGAATCCCAGCACAGCCACTGGACTCAGCACCCACAAAATAAGGAGGATACGGTACAGCCGGCCGGTACGGCTGCGTCCAATCAGACAAGCAAGGGTCTTGCGCCCGGCAGGAATATCCCTCTCAATGTCGCACCCGTTGTTGGAGAACATATTGATTGACATACCTATCATCGGCGGCAAAGCCTTGAAGAGTACGGACCAGTCAAGTTCTTTAACCTGCATATAATAGGCGGCAAGCGGGATAAGCCCTCCCATCACAAATCCGCACAGGAGTTCGCCGAGGGGGAGGTAAGAGATAGGATACCGGCCAAAGGCATAGCACAACAACACCACGGCGCCGGTTAATCCGATGTACAGCGGCACA
>CAMKTW010000092.1 GCA_946415795.1 uncultured Bacteroidales bacterium | reverse complement strand
TCTTTATCAGGGAGCGGACGATAGAAATCAGCAGGATAAGTCCCAGCAGCTGCATAATCTGCACCATATTTTTGGTGCGGCGGTTGGCTCCGTAAATATCGTCGTCCGGAATAATGATGCACATTGACCATCCCGTGCGCTCAACAGGTGCATAGTACACATACCCCACGATATCTTTGTATTTAACCTGATGGTGACCGGATTCTCCGTTTTTCATCGCCCTCTCTACCTTCTGGAAATCCTCCTGGCTTCGTATGTCTGCCATAACCTCTTCAATGGACAGGCCTTTTACCATCTCCTTGCTCCGGCTTACCATAAACTTGCCAGTACGGCTGAGCATCAAGGTATTTGCATTAGGGTATGGCTTAATGTTGCCGACCAGGTCAGAGAGCCAGTCCAGCGAGACGTCACCTGTGAGTACTGCGGCTTTCTTTCCCGAATAATCATCAATGGGGATAGAGTAGGTTGTCATCAGCATCTCTCCGCCGCCGGTGTCCACATATGGCTCGGACCAGTAGCCCTTGCCAATTTCCAGGGGTTTTACAAACCACTCCTGGTTTGGATAGTCGTATTCTGGAGTGGCCAGTGAAACTACGTTAAGACTACCATCAGGATTCCTGTAAACATAAGGTGAAAACAGCGGCCTTTCGTCGGAGTATCCGGGGACCAGGGCGATTGTGGAGCCGTAAACCACAGGATTGGACTCTACGATGCGGGTGATTACCCTTTCTGTGCTGTCCAGGCAGCCCAGGCTCCACTGGGCAATCCAGATGCTGTTCCTCACTCCCGCCTCTGCCTGGTCAATCATATCCATAATCTTGTTCTTGGTTGCGTCCAGCTGCGTTTCTGCCCTGCTGGAAGCCTCCTCGTCCAGGGCCTTCTGGGCATAGTAGAACTGAATCAAAGTAGTAGCCTCCAGCATTGCGGCGGCTATGAGCAGCATCAGCAGGCCGGTCCAGGCTGAACGTCGGGATATATTGTTGTCTGAGTTGTCCCTGCGCTTCATAATATGGATTTTAAAGCTTCGCGGAAGACGGGCATAGGCTGGCCGGTGTCTCGCTCTATTATCAAAGTCTTAAGCCCTGCATAGGGAAGTATCTGTTCGTCAATCTCTTTCAAAGGGATTCCAGCCCCGAAATACTCCGGGGCAAAATGTCTCCAGAACTCCTGAGAAAGCGATTTGGGCATATGGAATGTCTCCTGGATAAAAGGTTCCGGAGAAAGGTTGCAGCACAGGTAGACCATAGCGATGTCAAACAGATGGTTGCCATAGCAGAAGTCGCCGAGGTCAATGAAATAGCGTTTTTCGCCCGCAAATATCGCATTACTGAACTGCAGGTCGCCGTGGACAGCGGTATCCTCGTCTGGCGTATCGCTGATAAAGCGGGCCAGGCGGTCTTTCTCAGAAGTGCTGAAGAACCGGTTTTCCTCCAGAAGGCGGAGGTAGCGGTCCTTGACGTCGTCAAATAGAGTTGTATCCAGATGGGTCGAATGGAGTTGTTTGCACATCTGAGCGAACTCACACGCAAACAGGGCGACCTTTTCGGGTTCGTCTGCCGTTGCCCGTGAATATGATTTCTTGCCGACGATGCGTTTGAACCTGATGCCGTAGCGGCCGTCTTCCGTAACGACATAATCGCCCGGCTCGGGGGTGGGAATGCCGGTATCGTAAACCTTTCTGGCAAGCATCATCTCGTCCAGGGGCTGCTGTATCTTGCCGGGGAAGTAGAGCTTGAGCATTATGGACGGGTCGTGCTTGTTGTCGTAGCTCTCCCCGTTGGCTCCACCGCCGGTGAGTACATAGTCGTTCAAGGATATTCTGGTGGCTTCCATTATGCAAATACCTGATTAATCAATTCAGAAAATTCCCGGTAGGCGAATGTATCTTCAAGCTCTTTGAGTGCCCGGGCCAGGCCACGGTAGTGCCACTCGTGTTCGCTTCGCTCCTTAACGTGGAAAAGGTTCCACAGGGCATCTCCCTGCATGGCATAGTCGCGGGCTATAGCACGCATATTGGACAGTTTGTCGCCAAGCGCTACAATCTTGGCATCGTGGCTGGCGCCGCAAAGGCGGTCTATGGCAGTCTGTTTGCGTTCGTGCCAGCTCTCCTGCTCGCTCTGACCCTCTATCAAAACATCACTCTCTTCTGCCACCAGCCCTGCGATCCTGTCGCCGAACTCGGCGCGGAGCGTATCCACTGTGACATCGGTGTCTTCAATCGTGTCGTGCAGGGCGGCGGCGGCCAGAAGTTCCTGGTCGGAGGTTATTGTAGCTACAATCGCTACCGCCTCCATAGGGTGTACTATATACGGGAATCCCTTGCCGCGACGCTCAGTGCCTGAATGGGCACGGACGGCGAATAAAATTGCACGGTCCAGCAGACCTGTATCTAATTTCTGGTTGGCCATTACTGTTGGTTCATAAAGGGGAGGTCCCTGGACTGGTCAAGCAGGAACTGAGCCATCATCTCGTTCCCCTCTGAGGGACCGTTAATTTTGTCAAGCATAAATTTAAGGCCCGCCGAGCCGCCCCCCTTCTTCAAGATGAAGGCAGTGCAGAGGTTCTGCGGAGCTACTGAAGATGAGAGTATGTCTATGTCGGTGAGACCTATCTGGAAGCAGGCAATCTGGTATGCCGCTTCAGAAAACTCTTTGATCAGTCCGTCGATATCTCCAAGCGTCTTGAATCCCATTGAGATGAAGAGCTGGAGGAAAGGGGAGAGGTCCACCTGCTGTATCTCTGCCTGATTGATTGCGGCGATACGGCGGTTAAGGGGATCGAAGGGGCCGATTGAGAGATAACTCTTGAACGAGTCTCCGTCCAGCTGGACTTCCCCGAGGTTGCCGGAGGCCACCAGGGCCTGCACACGGCGACGGTAGTCGGCGAGTTCGCGCCTGATCCGGCTGAACTCATCGTCAATGAGCTCCAGCATTCCTGCCAGGCGGCTCATATTGCGCAGATATACCTTAGGTACTTCCACGCCGCTCTTGTAGCCGGTGTCGTGGTTCATATTCGCCCAGGCGTGCTGCAGCACTGTGCGCATCTGTATCTCGAACCGTATCTTGTTCAGATCCGGATACTCAGGATCACTGAAGGCAGATGGCGGGATACGGCAGATATAGTGGAGCGACAGGTAGCCGAAGCTGTCTATCTCGTGTATTTTGCGCTTGTCCACAGAGTTCTCCCAGTCGATATCGAAAATGCGTTCAAGTGCAGATGCGACCTTGTCGACGTCGTCTATGTAGAATGTGATGACGCGTATCCCCACCAAATCAGTAATGTCAAATATCTCACCGTATTTGCTCCCCTTAAGGGCGAGTTTCCCCGCAAGTGAGGATTCCGTCTTGATACGGTGTTCCACCGCGGCGACGATCATCCCGGCATCGGCAAAAAAAGCTTTCAGTTTTCCGGACACCACTTGCTCGATCTTGCTGTACGTAGGGAGCAGGGCGCGATACTGTGCCAGCAATTCTTCCGAATGGGGGTCCAGGTTATAGTTTCCTGTCTTACTCATATCAAACTTGCCTGTGGATGATTATCTGACGGAGCTGATCATCAATGATTCTACCATAAGTCTGGCAGACTTTGCGCTCTCCCTGGTCAGATATGTCTCCGTGACAAAAGCATCGTGCTCAAAGAAGAAACTCAGGCGTTTGCCACGCAGGAACCGGCTTTTCACCACGCAGGGGGATTTGCCGTATGCGACGAATGATTCACCGGCCGCCAGCATGGCCGGGAAGTCTGTACCGGTGCCGGAGGGTTTGTCAAACAGGGCGATGATATCGTCAACTGTTTTGAGCGCATCAGATGCGGAATTGCCCAGGAAAATGCAGGTTTCAGCAAACTGGTCAAACACAATGTATGCGCCGGGGATGCGGTCTGGCGCTCCCAGTGCAAGATAAAAACCCGTGTTGCCATCGGTCTCGGCGAGCTTGATCCTGGCTCCGGAGGGGATTTCCTGCGCCATGGCTGCCAAAGATAGGAAAGCTGTCAGTGTGATTGCCAGCAGACGTCTCATATCGATAATCTTAAAATAGTGTTCAATTTGTACTAACTTACAAATATAACAATAACTTTGTAAAACTTATTGCAGTTAACGATGAAGCGACTCCTTTTTTTTGCGCTTTTTACAGTGTTTTTTGCAGATACACTCAGCGCGCAGATAGTGCCCGGATTACAATACTCTGACCTTAAGAATATCTATTATGCCAGAGAGTACAAGCATATGCCCGGCGACCCATATTCCCCTGTGCTGTCGGCAGTTGGGTCGTTTTTCATCCCCGGTCTCGGGCAGTTCTGCTGCGGTGAGAGAGGGCGCGGGCTGGGAATGTTTGCGGCTGGCGCCGCCATAGATGCCGCAATGATTTTCAGTTTAAACCAGTTCGTTTATTACCTGGATGTCAACGGAGCCCTTTTTACCGATGTGGATGAGGCGGCCAAGTGGGCCGGCGCCAGCATCGGCTTCACCGTCGGCGCGGTGGTTTATGGAATTATCAGCAGCATAGATGCAGTAAACGTGGCCAAGGTGCGCAATATGTATTACCGGGACCTTAACAAGCTTGAGACGATGGAGCTGAAATTGTATCCTTCGCTCAATTTTGCCCGGACACAGAAAGGGGCCACTCCGGCAGCCGGCGTGACCCTCTCTTTGCAGTTCTGATTAGCCTAAACTATGTGAGACACCCAGAAATCGCGTTCTCCCGGGAGCAGGTCCACGGGGGGAATCTCTATCAGAGTATAGCATCCCGGCTTCTGGCGCATAACGGCGCGGGCAGCCGCAACCAGTATCTGGCCTGTGAGAGCCGGGTTATTGATGCTCATCTTGAACTGGAAGTTCTGATTCTGGGTCTTTCCCGATACACCCTTGCGGACCAGGTTTACACCGTGTCCCATATCTTTGAGCGCATCTACGCTTGCGACCTGGAATACGTGAGTCTCGTCCGATGCAAAATAGGGGTCGGCCTTTACCGCCGCTGCAATCTTTTCAAAATCATAACCCTCCATTACCTCAACATATACCATACGGCGGTGTACCCCCTGTCCGGTGGGGATGGTCATAGACAGGGCGTCCTTAACCCCTTCAATAGCCTTGACCGCTACCGAATGACCCATACTCATACCCGGGCCGAAGTTGGTGTAGGTGAGACCCTTGGGGGCGCAGGCCTCAAGTATGGCGCGTACCATAGAGTCTGAGCCGGGATCCCATCCTGCGGAAATGACGGATGCCTTGCCGGCCTTTGCGGCAGCATCCGAGAGAGTTGCCCGCAGCTGCGGGATCTTGGTGTGGATGTCAAAACTGTCTACTGTATTAATGCCCAGCGAGAGAGCCTCAAGGGCATACCCTTCAACTTTTCGGGTAGGGGTGGCCAGAATGGCGACGTCCACATTCTCAAGCTCTTTCAGGGATGTAACAACTTTGTAACCCTTTAGTTCCGAAGGAATGTCCGAGACAGTGCGGCGGACTATGCCGGCAATCTCGAAATCATCTGCTGCCTGCAGCGCTTCAACGGTATATCTTCCTATGTTGCCGTATCCCACGACGGCTGCTCTGATAGTTTTCATTGTTTATATAATGTTAAGGTCTTTCAAGGTTTTTTCCATAAGTTGCATCGTGCTCTCCTGTGCCGGGACAAGGGGCAGGCGGAGTTCATTCTCTATCATTCCCATCAGAAATAGCGCAGCTTTGGCAGGGATGGGGTTGCTCTCCACGAAACAGTTCTTGAACAGGTCAAAGAGCCGGTGGTGGATAGGGCGGGCCTTGGGCAGGTCGTTTGCAAGCATAGCTTCTGTCATCTGAACCAGCTCGCGGGGGACGATGTTAGATGCGACGCTGATTACGCCGGCGGCGCCGGTAGCCATCAGGGAGAGGGTTTCGTCGTCATTGCCGCAAAGTACAGAGAATCCCTCCGGTGCGCGGGCGATGATCTTGGATATCTGGTCGTAGTTGCCGGAGGCCTCCTTGACCGCGATGATATTGGGGTGTTCTGCCAGACGCAGGGTGGTGTCGGCACTGATGTTGACTCCGGTGCGGCCCGGGACGTTGTAAAGCACCACCGGTTTCGGGGCATAATCCGCCACGGCGGTGAAATACGATATCAGGCCGTCCTGGGAGGGTTTGTTGTAATATGGAGTAACAACCAGAAATGCATCGGGTTCGTATGGCGCAAGCACGTCGATGTTGTTGCGGGTCATTACCAGAGAGTTGGTGCCGACACCAACCATCACGGGGCGCCCCTTGGCGTTTGCCTTTGCTGTCTGGAGTAGCTGGATCCTCTCTTTGTCCATCAGGCAGGGGGTCTCGCCGGTAGTGCCAAGCGGCACCAGGAAGTGTACTCCCGACTCTATCTGGAACTGTACGAGTTTTTCAAAAGCCTTGTAATCTACCTCCTCGTTCTTGAAGGGGGTTATCAGCGCGGTACCACAGCCTTGTAATTTCAATTGTTCCATAGCTTTCGAAAATTATATGATCAGGTCTTTGAACTCGTGAACCCCGCTGACGCGTTCTGTCATAAGGGCTGCCTCAACAGCTCCCTGTGCAAGCCCTTCGCGGGAGAAAGCCTCGTGAGAAAGGGTTATCTTGTCGCAGTTCCCCGTGAGGGTGAGGGTGTGGACGCCGGGTACCTCGCCAATGCGCTGGGAGGTGATGGGGGTCTTATAACCGCCGGCCCCATCAACAATCTTTCCGAGGCTGATGGCTGTGCCGCTGGGGGCGTCCAGTTTGTGTATATGGTGTATCTCTTCTATAGCGGTCTTGTAGTCGCCCGTGCCGGATGCCAGGCGCGAGAGATATTCGGCCGTTTTGAAAAGGATGTTCACCCCAATAGAGAAGTTGGAGGCGTATATCATTGTAGCTCCGCACTTTGCAAAGT
>CAMKTW010000091.1 GCA_946415795.1 uncultured Bacteroidales bacterium | reverse complement strand
CCCGGCGGTATCCGGCATCGCACTGGCTTTGCTCCTCGCACTGGTAATCATCGGCGGGATAAAGAGCATCTCCAGGGTGGCATCTGTTGTAACGCCCTTTATGGCTCTTGGCTACATCATCATCGCTTTTGTCGTAATAGGTCACCATATAGATTCCGTTCCGGCCGTACTTAAGTCAATAGTCACCAACGCCTTCGGCATAAACCCAATTGCGGGGGGGATAATCGGCTCCACCATTATGATGGGGGTCAAACGCGGCATCTTTTCCAACGAAGCCGGTCAGGGCGGCGGGGCAATCGTATCTGCATCTGCATCTGTCTCCCACCCCGCCAAACAGGGTCTGGCACAGGCGTTCAGCGTGTATGTCGATACTCTGTTGATATGCACCGCCACAGCGCTGATGATACTTTGCTCGGGCACCTTCAATATCTTTGACTCCCGCAGCGGAGAGATGCTCATCGCAAATGTCCCGGAACTGGGCAACAATTACGTGGGTTTCACCCAGGCGGCGGTGGATACCGTTATGACCGGCTTCGGAAGCTCATTTGTGAGCATTGCTCTGGTATTTTTTGTATTCACGACCTTGATGGCCTATTATTTTTACGGCGAATCAAGCATAATCCACATTTTTTCCAGACGGGGAAACGGCTCCGGGGGGGAAAAGACCGCTATCTGGATTTTCCGCCTCTGCCTGCTCTCTATGGTTCTTATAGGGGCGATCAGGGAGGCTAACGTAGTCTGGCAGCTTGGCGATATCGGCGTGGGCGTAACAGCCTGGATAAATGTCATAGCACTGCTTATACTCTGCCCGCAAGCAATAATTGCCCTACGCGAATACGAATCTTCTGTAAAGAAGAAATGACACAATATGAAACGTTTAACCATCAGCCTGTTGGTGCTCTCTTTTGCACTTTACGCATCGGCACAGCAGAACAAGCGCTGCTTCATAGTGCCCGATTTCCTGCAGCCGGGAGACAAGATTGCCCTGATTTCCCCATCTTATCATACTGATATCACAAATATCGACACCGCAGCCATAGTTCTGCGCGAATGGGGATACGAACCCGTGGCAGGTGCTTTCGTGGACAGTCTATACCGGGGCAGTTATGCCGGCGATGCTTCGCAGCGGCTCAGCGATCTCAGATGGGCCTTAAGCGACCCCGATATAAAGGCAATTATTTGCAACCGCGGAGGTTACGGAGCCATACACCTCGCAGGTTTGATGGAACCGGGAGAGTTTGCCTCCCATCCAAAATGGCTGGTCGGGTTCAGCGATATCACCACACTTCTGGCAATGGAGAATTGTGACTGTGTTATGGGCATCCACGGCACTATCGGGGCGTACATTGCAAAGAATCACGGCCGCGACACCAGCAGCATTCTTCTGCGGGAACTGCTTGAAGGCAGAATCCCCGAATACAGGCTCCCCTCCCACCCCCAGAACATAAAAGGAAAGGGAAAAGGGATCCTTGTGGGTGGCAACCTGTGCACCATTGCACCGCTGACAGGCACATCTGCAGACCCTACAAGAGGTGGCGATTTTATCCTCTTCCTGGAAGAGGTGGAGGAGAGTTACCACAATATTGACCGGCTGTTCAATATGCTGATACTCACAGGTGTCATTGACCGCTGCAAGGGGATTATACTGGGCGAGTTCACCGACTGCACATCCGACCTCGGGTGGGAGAGCCCGGAGGAGATGATCTGTTCATATCTCAAAGGTCGTGACATACCGGTTATGTGCGGATTCCCCGCCGGACACGGCGATGTCAATCTCCCTCTTATCATGGGTTCCGAGGCTATAATAAAGGTAAAGGATAGCGGAGCATCGCTATCCTTCTGCCTTAGAGGCGATAAAAACCTTATAAATACTGCCGGGACAACTACCGGGGAGTGATTCGCGGTTATCTGGCGAGAGTATCCAGACTTGTCTCAATCATTTTCTGCACAAAAGGCTTGTAATCGGTATTGCTCTCACCGGCATAGCGGTTGGCTATTGTGCAGCAGACTGTTATGGCGTCGTGGCCGAGTTGTGCAGCCAAACCTGCAAGTGCACTGCCTTCCATCTCGAAATTTGTGATCCTGCGGCCGTCGTAACTCCATTTCTCCAGCTTCTCCAACATATCGGGCATAGCCAGTCCAAGGCGGATAACACGTCCCTGAGGGCCGTAGAAACCGGGGGCGGAAATCGTCATCCCCTTTTCTGTCCAACCGGAGAACAGATCGATCAGTATTTGGGATGCCTTCACAAAATATGGACGGGGCAACCCCGCTGCGTCCCAATCCATAAAGCGGAGGAAGTCATCCTCATAGTCTTTAAGGTTGATCTTGTCCAGATCTGCATACCAGCGCATCAGGCAGTCAAATCCTATGTTAACGTGGGACAATACCGCGCTCCCGAGGGGGATATCGGGCTGGATTGCACCACACGTGCCCATACGCACCAGCGTGAGGCGGCGGTGCTCCGGTTTAATCTCGCGCGTTTCAAAGTCGATGTTTGCCAAGGCATCCAGCTCCGTCATCACGATATCGATATTGTCAGGCCCTATACCGTGCGATACGCAGGTCATCCTCTTGCCCTTATATATACCGGTGGCGAAACGGAATTCGCGATTCTGTCCCTCCGCATCGATGCTGTCGAAATAAGATGATACCATTCCTACGCGGTCGGGATCACCCACCAGCAGCACATTGTCGGCAAGTTGGTCGGGTTTTATATGGATATGGAATGCAGAGCCGTCTGCATTTATTAAAAGTTCCGATTTGGCTATCATAAGCAAAGGGTTAAAGCAGTTTTGAGATGGCGTTTACATAAGCCTCCACAGTGGCGGTGATGATATCCTTGTCGGCGGCGAAACCGTAATAAATCTGCCCCTTATTCTCTACCTGGATATGAACCTTACCTATATCGTTGGTCCCCCTGTTGATGGACTGAATGAGCATCTCCTCAAGATTGATACGCCTGTGCACCAACGTTTTGACAGCCGCGAACGCCGCATCGATAGGGCCAATGCCGCCGCAGGTGGCGGTGCAGCTCTCACCGTCGATATCAAGGGTTACAGTAGCCATTGGAATCGAGTTCTTGCCGCATACCACCTGCAGATAAGTGAGACGTATCTTCTGTGTCACGTTGCCCTCGGTTACACCGGCGATTTCGTATAAATCGGCATCGTCGATATCTTTCTTGGTGTCTGCCACGCGGAGGAACTTCTCATAAGCGATAGCCAGTTCCTGAGCGGAGAGGTTCAGGCCAAGGCGGTGGAAATGATGGTTCAATGCGGCACGGCCGCTGCGGGCGGTGAGAGCGATTATTGAATCGTTCAACCCGATGTCGGTGGGGTCAATAATCTCGTAACTCTCACGGTTCTTGAGCACTCCGTCCTGATGGATTCCGGACGAGTGTGCAAATGCGTTGCGCCCGACAATTGCCTTATTAGGCTGGACAGGCATACGCATCATAGACGATACCTGATGTGAAACCTTTGTTATCTGCTTGATCTTTATATCTGTATCAACCGGGAATTCACGGCGGCTCTTTATGGCCATTACAACCTCCTCGAGGGCGGTGTTTCCCGCACGCTCCCCGATACCGTTTATTGTTACCTCGGCCTGCCGTGCGCCCGCCATCACGCCCGCCAGGGTATTGGCTGTAGCCATTCCCAAATCGTTATGGCAATGTGTCGATATAATCGCCTTGTCGATATTTGGGACATTGTTCATCAGGTAGGCGATCTTTGCGCCGAACTCCCCGGGGAAACAGTAGCCGGTGGTATCGGGTATATTCACCACGGTTGCGCCGGCGGCAATCACTGCCTCCACCACCCTTGCCAGATACTCGTTCTCCGTACGGCCGGCATCCTCTGCATAGAACTCTACGTCATCCACTTTGTTGCGGGCATACTTTACCGCAGCCACTGCACGGGTTATTATCTCCTCCCGGTTGGAATTGAACTTGTACTTGATGTGATAGTCAGAGGTACCTATTCCGGTGTGGATCCTTTTCAGCCTTGCAAAATGGAGGGCATCCGCCGCAGCGTCGATATCTTTTTCAACGGCACGGGAGAGGGCGCAGATGCGGGATTCGGTAATAATCTTGGAAATCTCGACTACCGATTTGAAATCACCCGGGCTGGATATGGGGAAGCCGCATTCAATAATGTCAACGCCAAGAGTTTCAAGCAGTTTTGCCAGCTCTATCTTTTCTATGGTATTCAACTGGCAGCCGGGAACCTGTTCTCCGTCGCGAAGTGTAGTGTCAAAAATGTATAGTTTGTCTTTCATAATGTCTGCTTATCTCACTTTTCCAACCACAAAATTGAGATAATTTTAGTTAATAATAACAAAAAAAAGATACTTTTGCAATTCAATTTAACATAACCAGATGTTTATGGCAACACTTCGCAGCAGTAAAACATTCCTGGGCCGGGAGATGGCGGGCGCACGCGCCCTTTGGAAGGCCAACGGAATGAAAAGCAGACAGGTCGGCAAGCCGATAATCGCAATCGTCAACTCTTTCACCCAGTTTGTCCCCGGTCACGTCCACCTGCACGAAGTGGGCCAGCTGATAAAAAAAGAGATTGAGCGCCAGGGCTGTTTCGCTGCTGAATTCAATACAATCGCAATAGACGACGGCATCGCAATGGGTCACGGAGGGATGCTATACAGCCTCCCCTCACGTGAGATTATTGCAGACAGCGTGGAATATATGTGTAACGCACACTGCGCCGACGCAATGATATGCATCTCCAACTGCGACAAGATCACACCCGGTATGCTTATGGCGGCTATGAGGCTCAACATACCTGCCGTCTTCGTCTCCGGCGGTCCTATGGAGGCCGGCAACGTGAAGGGCAAAGACTGCGACCTGATTGACGTAATGGTAGCCGGCGGCGACAAGGGTGTGAACAGATGGACCCTCAACAAATACGAGGATCGCGGATGCCCTACCTGCGGCTGCTGCTCCGGTATGTTCACCGCCAACAGCATGAACTGCCTCAGCGAGGCGCTGGGGCTTGCCCCGGTAGGCAACGGCACCATCCTGGCAACCCACGTCAACCGCCGCAAACTCTTTATAGAGGGCGCCCGGCTGATCGTGAAGCTTGCTAACGAATACTACTCAAAGAACAACGACGCAGTTCTCCCCCGCTCCATTGCAACAAAGGCGGCGTTTGAGAACGCGATGAAGCTTGATATAGCGATGGGTGGCAGCACCAACACCGTGCTTCACCTGCTCGCAATCGCAAACGAAGCCGGCGTGGACTTCACAATGGCCGATGTGGACCGCCTCTCCCGCGAGATTCCTGTAATCTGCAAGGTGGCGCCCAACGGCCACTATCACGTCCAGGACGTAAACCGCGCCGGAGGTGTGATGGGTATCCTTATGGAGCTTGAAAAGAAGGGGCTGCTGGATTCCGGCACGCTTCGCGTTGATTATCCCACCCTGCGGGAGGCTATGTATTCCAATACCGTATTCTCCGCAAAGAGCGATTCCATATATTACTCGGCTCCAGGCGGAAAGCGCACCACCCAGATGGGGAAAAACAAAAAGATGTATAAAGAGCTTGACACCGACCGCAGCGAGGGCTGCATCCGTGATGTCGAGCACGCATATTTGAAAGACGGCGGCATAGCCGTGCTGCGCGGCAACATAGCCCCCGACGGATGTATTGTCAAGACGGCCGGCGTTCCCGAGGAGATTCTCCGCTTCAGTGGCCGGGCAATCGTATTCGAAAGCCAGGAGGATGCTGTGGAAGGTATCCTTGGAGACAAGGTAAAAGCCGGTGATGTGGTGGTAATCCGCTACGAAGGCCCCAAGGGAGGTCCCGGAATGCAGGAGATGCTCTACCCCACTTCATTCCTCAAGAGCAAGCATCTGGGCCAGAAATGCGCCCTTATCACCGACGGCCGTTTCTCAGGCGGCACCAGCGGCCTCTCCATAGGCCATATCTCGCCGGAAGCTGCCAATAAAGGCCCCATCGCCCTCATAAAAGACGGAGATATAATCAATATCGACGTTCCCGGGCGTACCATTAATGTAGATATTTCGCAGGATGAGATGGATGCCCGCAGGGCCGCAATCAGTGAATACGCCCCCGCAAACCGCAACCGCGTGGTAAGCAAAGCACTGCAGGCATACGCAGCACTGGCCGACAGCGCAGACAAGGGTGGCGTAAGAATTATCAGGTAAATTATGCAGAAAGCAAAACATATATCAGGCGCAGATGCCCTCATAGAGACGATACTCGCCGAGGGCATTGAAACTGTATTCGGATATCCCGGAGGTTCAATAATCCCCATTTACGACCGGCTCTACGACTATCGCGACCGGCTCAACCACATCCTGGTCCGTCACGAGCAGGGTGCCGTTCACGCAGCAGAAGGATACGCCCGGGCATCCGGGAAGGTGGGTGTATGCCTTGCCACCAGCGGCCCCGGCGCCACAAACTTCGTGACCGGCATAGCCGACGCTATGATGGACTCCACCCCGATAGTTTGCATCACCGCGCAGGTCGATGCAAACAAACTGGGCACCAACTTTTTCCAGGAGGCCGACATGCTGGGTATCACCTCCCCCATCACCAAGTGGAACTATCAGATCACCAAGGCTTCTGAGATTGCCGAGATAGTGCCGCAGGCTTTTCACATCGCGCGCAGCGACCGCCCTGGTCCGGTGCTTATCAGCCTTACCAAGAATGCTCAGGTCGAGATGTGCGATTATGTGTATGACAAGGAGTATGCCCTCAGCCAGATGGTCCACGTGGTCCGCTCCGACGAATCGGAGAAGGTATCCCGCCGCATAGAAAAGGCCATAGAACTGCTTAACAATGCAGAAAAGCCGCTCATCATCGCCGGTCAGGGTGTAATCATCTCCGGTGCGGAAAACATACTTGCAGAATGCGCCAACAAAGCCTGCATCCCCGTGGCGTGCACCCTGCTGGGCCGCAGCGCAATGAATTTC
>CAMKTW010000090.1 GCA_946415795.1 uncultured Bacteroidales bacterium | reverse complement strand
GCACCCTCCTTAAGGAGGCCGTCGCCACCCATTGCGCGATAAGATGTGATGGCAACGGTATAGGTTTTGGCAGGATCGAACGGTTCACCGTTCTCCATCGACACTATCTCTACCCTTTTGCCGGCAGGACGGCGCCTGTAAACCTTGTAAATCAACCCTCCGGCAGAATCGTAGCAATATGCAGGTCCCTCACGGTTTATCCACCGGTCGTATGAATATTCCAGATAATTCTTTATCTGCTCTCCAGTAAGATGTATGGTAAACAGCTTATTCTCAAAAGGATAAAGAAGAGTAAGGTCGTTGTAGACCATTACGCCCTGGCTGATTACTCCATAAGACGACAGCGGAGCGGCAAACGTGATGTCGGCTCCGGTAACATCCATCTGGAGGTCATACAGCAGATTCATATACTCCGACGGGCCGCGGAGTGCATCGCTCAGGTCAAACGATTTGCCAACCCTGCATATCTCTTGCATTGTGAAAGCCTTGACCCTTTGGTAATCGGCCTCAAACTCTGCGTCGAAGGCTTCGCTGGGAGGGACGTCTTCCAGCGAAATGATATCCGTTGAAATCTCTGTGTTGCAGCGCCTTCCTCTCTTAAATTCAATTTCAAAGCGAGCCCGGCCGAGGTTCATGCACCTTGCGCCCGGATTCACGTATGCGGTGGGAGTGTCGTTGTCCGGGTCCTTGTCAAAGTCGCAGATTGCGAGAGGACGATGGTCGTGCCCGCCTATCACCATATCGACACCCTTGAGATTCTTCATCATATAGAGAGAGACGTCCTCAAAATCGGCCTCATCTTCCAAACCGCTTCCGCTGTGCATAGAGACTATCACAAAGTCAGGGCGCTCTTTCCTGTGAACGCGATCGACCAGTTCTTGAGCCATCTTTGCGATGTCTATGAACTCCATCCCGCTATAAAGCGGTTCGGTGATCCAACTGGTGACATTGGGGTTGGTAAAGCCGATTATCGCCACTTTGAGACCACCCCTTCTGATTATTGTGTACTCATTGAAATAACAGGAGCCCTTATCCGGCGCCTCGGTACGGATGGCGTTTGCCGCCAGAAGCGGAGCGTTGAACTGCCTGCGTACCCTGTCATATACCTGGTGGCCAGCCTCGATATCGTGATTACCAACCACTATTGCATCGTAGTCAAGATAGTTGGCGGCACGGGCAAATATGTGCCGGGCAGCCGTATCCACAAAATTATAGTAAAAGGCGGCATTATCCCCCTGCAAATTATCTCCGTTATCTATCAGTATAACCCCGTCGGTGTTGTTGCGGACAGAATCAATCACAGTTGCCACTTTTGACAGAGAGTTCGGTTTGACGCTGTCGTCAAGATAGTAACGGCTCAGATACGCACCATGGATATCACTTGTGACATAGATATCAAGTGTGTGAATACCATCCGAAGGACGGATGCATCCCCCGAGAATATTAAGTGCGAACGTGAACAAAAGAAAAAATTTTCGCATTGTAAAAATTCGTAATCGCAAATATGTGAAATTTAATGTAATTTTGAAAAATTTTGACCTATGGATATAGAGCATAATATTGACAAGCTGCGACAGGAAATACTCCGTCAAGACCGTGAAGAACTGATTTTTAACGATTTCCAGAAAGCATTGCCCCGTCTTCGCACAACCTCTTTGTACCGGTTTTTTAAAGCGATGCCTAAAGGGCGCCTGATGCACGCCCACATCGAGGCAAGTTTTGATATTCATTATATGCTCTCTCTGAGCCTGGCAAGCGATGATGTCTATGTGTTTATGGACGACGAGACCCCGGAATATCGTTATTGCCAGCTGGCACACAAGGCCTGGTTCCCGGGTTTTGTGATACCGGACGGCTGGGTCAATCTGAAAAGCGCCGTCGCCGGCAATCCTCTCCTTAAGGATGAACTGTACAATATGTGCACTTCAGGCAAAGAGAACATAGACGAGAATATCTGGCCCAAGTTCGAGGCTATCTTTGACCGGTTCAAGGCGGTGAACAACTTCAAGCCTTTCTTTGTGAAGACGTACACGAAGGTGCTGATGGATATGGCCGCAGAAGGTCTCCTTGGTGTGGATTGGAGATATATAAGCCAGACCATCTTCGACGAAGACGGACGCCAGCTGACTGCTGACGAGTATGTAGATACGCTCAAGGATATTGAGGCGGCGGTACGCGGAACCTACCCATATTTCCATATAAATATTATCTATTGCTATTACAAGGGCGTTCCCGCCGGGACAATTCCCGAACGGCTGGAGCACGCACGTCACCTGCAGGAGAAATACCCCGATATGTTTATAGGCTTCGATATGGTGGGCAGCGAAGATTGCGGCAAAGACCTGCTTTATTACACCCCGGTGCTGAGAGAGGCCCGCGTGCCCATTATAATGCACGCCGGCGAGTCTGTCGATCCGGGCAACCGCAATATAGAGTATGCACTTGACCTGGGGATAAAACGCCTCGGACATGGCCTGAATCTTTACCTCCACCCCGGTCTCGAATCCAGAGTCAAGGCAGATAATGTGATGCTTGAGGTCTGCCCCTTAAGCAACCAGCTATTGGGATATGTAAACGATTTGCGCAAACATCCGGCTGCGGGTTATATAAAACGCGGCTTGAATGTTACTTTAAACAGCGACGACTGCGCCATCTTTGATACCGCCTATATCACCGACGATCTGTTGTTGGCATACCTTTGCTGGAACCTTTCCATTGCCGATATCAAACGCTGCCTGAAGAATTCGCTTGAAGGCGACCGCGCCCTCGAAGACCTGTTCGAAAGTTCCTGGGCCGTTTTTGAATCAAGTTTATAACTACTTTACCGTAAATGTCTTCCTGTGGTAGGGCGAGAGCCCGTATCTGTGGATGGCCTCTCGATGCTCTTTTGTAGGGTATCCCATATTGTGGCGCCATCCATACTGCGGATACTCCTCGTCGAGACGCATCATATATTTGTCCCTGTATGTCTTGGCCAGGATAGAGGCGGCACTTATTTCCGGCACCTTGTCATCCCCTTTAACGATGCATTTATGAGGGATACGATTCCCGTTCAAGTCATAGAATGTCTTGAAGCGGTTGCCATCGACCAGAATCAACTCTGGCTCTATGTTAAAATCAGAGATTATGCCTTTGAGCGCCTCCTGCATAGCCTTGATGGATGCCTGCAGTATGTTAATCTCATCAATCTCTTCTGCAGATACCCTTGCCACTCCCCAGGCTATTGCCTCATTGATAATGATTTCACACATTTTATCGCGCTGGGCAGCTGTCATCTTTTTGGAATCTTTGAGCAGTGGATGATAGAACCCTTCAGGGAGGATAACGGCAGCTGCATATACCGGACCGGCAAGGGGGCCGCGACCGGCCTCGTCACAACCGGCTATGACTCCATATCTTGAACCGGAATCGGTGTCAAAGCCGAACAGCATGCCGTCTTCCGGCAGGTAACCACTCCGCCAGTCTGCACGGCACCACTGCGATATCTTCTCCTCGAAATCGGTGGCCAGCAAGGCTGTATCACATATGGAGGGGTCGCTGCCCAGGGTATTCTGACCGGATACCACGTAGAGCCTCCTGCAGGCTTTGGCGCATAGTTCGGCCAGGCTACCCACAAGCTTGCCGTTCAGGCTGGAGGCATCCAGGCGCCCTTCTCCGGTTATTACCATACGCGACGCGCGGATCTTCTCTTCGAGAGAGACCATCTCAGAGAAAAAGGTGAAACCGTGCACAGGTGTTGCTTTCATAAATGCATACAGAGCGGCGCCGGTACCGCCGGCAGTGCCCCCGCCGGGAACTGTATCCAAATCGTCGCGCCCGGTGATGCCGCACTTTGCGAGCCACTCCCGGGCGGTAACCACCCACTCCTCCATCCTCTTCTCAAGAACCGGCAGCATCTCTGTTCCAGCCCCTTTCTGCGGAGCATAAGTATAGGTTGCTCCGTCGGGTCCCAGCAGCGGGTTGCGCGCATCGCAGGCGACCTTCACCTCGACATTATCGAACAGGTGGATATTCTCAAGGCCGATTGCCTCTATCATTCCCCTGCCTCCGTCGTTAGTGGCACTGCCTCCCACCCCGACAATAATCTGCTTTGGGGAGTATTCCAGCGCAGCCATCATCATCAGGCCCAGGCCGTACGTCGATGTTTTCATAGGATTGCGCTCGTCCTTGTCTATCATCGTGAGTCCGCTGCAGCGGGCCAGTTCTATGAAAACCGTATCTTCTGCCACCGCCATAGGCGCCACTATACTGCGCATCAGCGGATCTCTGGTATCCACCAGGACCTCGCTGGCGCCTGGATAATTCTGAAGGAACACGTCCAGTGAACCTTCTCCGCCGTCGGCCAGCGGAATTGACAGAATCTCTTCAGAAGTATTGCCACATTTGCGGATGGCCTCCTCAAATTTTGCGGCTATCTGCGGCGCAGTGAATGTACCCTTGAATTTATCCGGGACCAGTAGAATCATCGTCTATTTGGTATTGAGCCAGCGGTCTAGCGCCTCGAAGAAATTATCCCGGGCTGCACCCAGCCAGTCTTTGGGGTTGAACTTGTAATAATCAAAACCGAATCCGTGTATGCCGTGCTGGTAGATATGGATTTCGCTGCTGACGCCGTTGGCTGCCAGGGCGGTGTAATAAGCAAGGCTGTTGAGGGGACTCACCTCCTTGTCGTCAGAAGAGAGCACCATAAATGTCGGAGGGGTGTCGCTTGTGACGCGCTCGTGCAGTTGATATCGCTCTATCAGCCGGTCGCATTCCGCGGGATTCTCTGTACGCAGCTGGTCATAGTTGCCGATAAGCTTCTGGCCGGTATAAATGTGGCCGAATGGGGCGGTGACAGATATGACAGGATATACGAGTACGCTGAAGTCGGGACGCGTGGCGGCATCGTCATAAAGTACAGATGCGCTGGCGGCAAGGTGGCCTCCGGCAGAAAAGCCCATCACCCCTATCTTCTCCACACCCCACTCTGCCGAATGTTCGCGGCAATAGCGGAAAACGGTTTGGACATCGGTCAGGGGAATAGAGTGATGGCCGTTGGGGAGGCGGTATTTAACCACCGCCACGGTATAGCCACGCTCGGTGAGATAGTCGGCGGCATAGATACCCTCTATATAATGGCAGACACAGTTGTAACCGCCACCGGGGCAGACGACGAACATCTTGCCGTTCGGGTTCTTGGGGAAATAGAGGTCAAAGCGTGCAGTCTTGTTTATGTTCAAAGTGGCCCCGTTGGGGTCAAACATATTCTCCGGTTCGTTCAGACCGCTATCCTCTGTCATAGTCAGGGCAAGGGTCTCCGCCTTTCTGGCGTGCACGGGGTCAGGGATCTCCTTGAGTGCTTTCTTAGCCTCCTTCTCCGTGGGCATATAAAGGAAGATGGTCCTGTCGGGACGGAGGCCGGTATTGGGATAGAACTTATATCTGGGCTTTGCCTGGAGGTTGAATACAAGGCAGAGCAGCGCTACAATCAATATTGACTTTTTCATATTCCTACAGGTTTTGCAGCCAGCGTTCCAGGCTGTTGTTTAAAGAAGAGCGTATCCCGGGATTGAGCCAGTCGTGCTCCTTGATGGCCTCTCCAAAGAAACAGAAGCCGTGCTTGGGCGAATCATAAACCTGCAGCTCGCTCTTGACACCACACTCTATCAGACGGGAGTAGTACATCAGACTGTTCTGCACGGGGACCACGTCGTCCGCCTGGCCGTGCACGAGGAATGCCGGCGGAGTGTTGGAATCGACCCTCTTCTCCAGGCTGTAATGCTCCTTGAGAGCGGCATATTGCTTCTGGCGGGCGATATACTCATCGGCGGTATAGTCGCGCCGGTTGTTCCAGTAATCCTCATATCCGAGAAGGTTGCCGCGGGTACCGGGCTCGACATATTTCCCCTCGAATGTTATGACAGGATAGAAAAGTATGCTGAAATCCGGGCGGGTGACATCATCCACATAGAGCGTTGAAACGCTCGCGGCAAGATGACCGCCGGCGGAATAACCCATCACGCCTATCTTGTTAACGCCCCACTCTGCGGCGTGCGCACGGCAATAGCGGAAAATCTCCTGCAGGTCGTCCAGCGGAGTGGTCCAGTGCCCGTGCGGCATCCGGTGCTTTGCTACCGCAACTGTGATGCCCCGTTCCAGAAGCCACTGCGCGGCATAGAGCCCCTCGCCATAGGTGCAGACCACGGCATATCCGCCACCGGGACACATCACCACCATCTGTCCGTTGGGCTTTTCAGGAAAATACAGGTCAAAGCGGGAGGTGTGGTTGATATCGGTAATCTGCCCGAGGCCACCCACCATCCGCTCCGGATTGGTTATGCCACATTCTTCCTTGACCGGGAGTGCGAGGCACTCTACATCTTTGGCAACGACAGGGTCGTCAATCTGCGCGAGTGCGGCTCCGGCGTCATCTGCATAAAGGAAAATGGTCTTCTGCGGTTTCAGGTCAATCAAAGGCACAAACTGCTGAGCCTGCATTACCCCCGCAGTTATAATCATTAACAGCGATAACAATACTTTTTTCATATCGAATCTTTGCATCTTGAAGAACAAAGATATAAAAAACATTGTCGTCGCAGTCATAAAATCTGCATTGCAATATGGGCGCAGGCTTCGGCATCGGCCAGAGCGTGGTGGTGATGCCTGAGGTCAAAGCCGCAGGCGGCAGCCACAGTCTGGAGTTTGATGGCCCGAAATGTATTGATGTTGAGAGTTGGAGCTATGTCGCAAATCCATCTGGGGGCAGTAGATAGACATACAAGATCTGAGAATAATCTAAAATTCGTTACCTTTACATAAATGCGATAGATACTCTCGAACTAATGATAAAAATATATGACCAACATTGACAAAGTTGTTGCGTTCAACCGCGAATTCGTGGCCTCAAAGGGATATGAGGTGCACCTGACAGATAAATATCCGGATAAGAAACTGGCAGTGCTCAGCTGTATGGACACGCGGCTGTCGGTGCTTCTGCAGGAGGCACTGGGTTTGAAAAACGGCGACGCAAAAATCATCAAGAATGCCGGTGCGGTGATTCCCTCACC
>CAMKTW010000089.1 GCA_946415795.1 uncultured Bacteroidales bacterium | reverse complement strand
GTACCGAACTCCAGGGTGCGGTAGAAACGGTCTTCCAGCTCTTTGGGGTCGCCCTTTATGAGTTCTGCGACCTCGGCGCGGGTAGCAGCGTCAAAACTATCGCCAAGCCAGCTTTTGGCAACGTCAAGGTAAGTCTTTTCCATAATATTGGTATTAAATGATTATTTATTCCTTAAAACATCTGGCATATCCTGCTCCAGCAGGTAGCGGTACCAGAAACGCATATTCTGCATATTGAAGTGCCACTGCTGGTCGCCGCGGTAGCCGTGCATACCTCCGGGATAGAGCATCAGTTCAAAATCCTTTCCGTCCCGCTGCAGGCGGTCCACCACCTGCAGGGTATTCTGCAAGTGGACATTGTCGTCTGCCGTACCGTGGGTGATGCGCACCATATTGGTTTTGTCGCCGCGGTATTTGCCCAGCCTGTTGACCACGGCAGAGGCCTCATACCCGGCCGGGTTATCCTCAGGGCGCTCCATATAGCGCTCCGTATAGTTACTGTCATATAGCTGCCAGTCATACACACCGCCGCTGGCAATGGCATACTGGAAGTAATCGTTGGCCTCGGCGGCCGCAAGCAGAGCCATAGTGCCGCCATAGGAATACCCTTCTACACCCACCTTCCTGGCATCTATGTAAGAGAGGTTTGTAAAGTATTTGATACCGTCTGTCAAATCTTCCAGTTCAGGTACGCCGAGCTTGAGATATACGGTATTTTCACCGTAACGGCCAAGATGGCCGGCCGAACGGGTATCGAGCCGCACCTGCACGACTCCGTGGTTTGCCCACCATTGAGAGTCAAAATCCACCGGGGCATAACGGTCATACACCTGCTGGCTGCCCGGGCCGCCATAGATATCCACCTTGACCGGATACCTGGTCTTGCCGGAGCGGTCCATATCCACAGGCCAGATTACAGAGGCGGGTATCTTGCTGCCGTCGCGCAGCGTCACGTAAACTATCTCCCTCTCGGCAATCTTGAAATGGTCGTAAAGCCGCCCTTTGCTGTCGAAGAGCACATCCACGTTGCGGTCCTTGACCGGACGCAGCTTGTGCAGCTCAATCTCCACATCCTTAGGCGGGGTGTGGCAGTTGGAGAGGGTGGCATACACAAAGCGGCCGTCCTTCTCCACTCTCACGTTGGTGAAATCGTAGTCGCCGAAGGATATCCTCTCCACGGCACCGCTGGAAAGATTGATGCGGTAAATGTCGTTGCGCAGCGTCGATTCCGCGCCCCGGGCGGTGAAAAAGAGGAATTTCTCGTTCAGGAAAACCAGCCTGACGCCCCAGTAGTTCTTACGGTCGTCTGCATAACGGAAGGTTTTGCCGTCGTAAGAGAGAAAGCAGATGCGCTGCCACTGGTCTTTATCGCGCACCATATAGAGCCCTTTGGAGTTACATAAAACAGTGCCCGGCCACTCTACCCACGAATCCTGATGCTCACTGTATATCTGCTTTTTCTGCCCATAGAGGGGATCCACGCTGTATATTATCATATCGTCCTGGGAGCGGTCCATCCAGGGAACCAGAAGCCGCTTCCCCTTATGGTCCCAGAAGGGTGTGCCAAGGTACTGGTCGCGCTCCGGGTTGAAATCTGCCCAGACCACGGTGTCACCGTTGACGCTTACAAACCCCAGCTTCACCTCGGGATTGGGGTCCCCGGCCATCGGATAGCGGGTCAGACGCAGACTGCCGTGCTGGCCGGCGGCGTCAAAAATGGGGAATTCCGGGACATTGGAGTCGTCAAACCGGTAAAAGGCCAGCACCTTGCTGTCCGGGCTCCACCAGAATGCGCGGTAGTTGCTCCTCCTGCCGAATATCTCTTCATAATAGACCCACGATGCACGTCCGTTGCCCACCACCTGGCTGCCGTCATAGGTGTGACGGTGTATCTTCTTGGAAGCCACATCCATAGTATAGAGGTCACCCTCCAGGGTGTATGCGATGTGGCGACGGTCAGGGGAATATACAGGATTCTCCCACCCCTTTACCAGCTCCGGTATCTGCACGATTTCTGAGGGCGCTGCAGAGCCTGTGCGGACATTGATTATTCCGTCGGGAATCCTGCCCGTAATGAGTTGTTCTTCTGTGAGGGGAATCTTATCCTGCGCATTGACCGTCAACACGGCAAAAGCCAGAATCAGGAAGAAAACTGAAAGCCTTTTCATAGGGTAACTATCTCTTAAAACAATTATCGGGGAAATTTACTAAAAAAACCTTTTCACTGGAACGGGTTATGGCAGTATATAGCCATTTTATGTCATCCAGGGTGACTTCTTCACCCCAGAATGGGTTGTCTATATAGACGCAGGGCCATCCCCCGCCCTGCGATTTGTGGCAGGTAATGGCTGTGGCGTACTTTATCTGCAAAGCGTTGAAATATTTATCTTCCCGCACCGCCTCGTAGCGTTTCTTTTTGGAGGTGATATCGTCGTAATCTGCCCAGACACCGTCAAAAAGGGCCTGCTGCTGCGCCGCGGTGAGTGCCGCAGACTCGCTGGTGAGGGTATCCAGGATTATCTTTGCGGTTATCTCCAGATTGTCGTAGTCGGGGAAGGCTAGCGTCGCCTGGGCAAAATGGAGCCCGTAGCGCTCCTCATATCTGCTGACCTTGACCAGACGGGCCATATCGCCGTTGGCAATGAAGAAATCCTCGTCGTCCAGCCTCTCCAGGAACTGGTAGCAGTTCTTTACCACCATCAGTTTGTCGCTGCGGGTCAGCTGCTCCTCACGGTAGAGCACCTGTGAGCGGATCCCCATATTGTAGCGGTTGGCCCGCTTGTTGCTGCGGGTGAGCACGACCACGCCGTCCAGGCCATAGCGCCCTATGGCGTCGCCCATACTCTCTACCAGTTCTCCGCCGCCGATGCGGACTATATCGTCGAACCCCTCCAGTTCAAGCAGCGGAAAAGCGATATTTCCTTCAGATTCCATCTTACGGAGCAGCGTGGCGTTGTGCAGTATGCCGGACTGCTGCGCCTGCCGCAGCACCTCCGACAGGTCGGCACTGTGGACCGGCCCGAACGCGCTCTGCATAAAGTCGATATCCAGCGCCGGGCTGGCATCCATACCGACCGGCGGGAGCTGGCCGCGATCCCCCACAAAAACCATTTTGTTGCCGGGGGCGCTGCGCACAAAATCCACAAGATCCTGCAGCAGGTCGCCGCTGCCAAATACATTCCCGCCGCCGTCGCCGCCGATGGTTATCAGAGACGCCTCGTCAATAATGTAAAAAGTATTGCGGCTGCGGTTCATATCCAGGGTAAACTTGCCAAACCCGCCGCTGACAGACTTCTGGCGGTAGATATGCTTGTGTATGGTGAATGCGGGCATCCCGGTGAAACCGGAGAGGACCTTTGCGGCCCGGCCGGTAGGTGCCAGCAAAACAAATTTGTAATGATACTGGCTGAGAGTTTTCACAAAGGCGGCGACTGCGCTGGTCTTGCCGGTGCCGGCGTACCCCGCAACCACCATTATGTCGGATGCCCTGTCCCCGCCAAAGGTCTCCAGCGATTCAAACAGGCGAGCCTGGTCGGCAGTCGGCTGGAACGGCAGGTTGCCCAGCACCGCCTGAAAGAAACTATCTCCGGACATAACTCAAACCTTCTTCATTGCAAATAAACTGAAGGCGGCGTAGAGACTCAGACGGCCCACAATCATCTCCAGACCCATAATTATCTTGGCAAGTGCCGGGACCGCACCGTAATTGCCCATCGAGCCGATGCTGCCAAAAGCCGGACCGATGTTCCCCACCATTGCGCAGGAACCGGTAAAGGCGTCGATCAGTTCCATACCGCAGGCAGCATAGACCACAGCTCCCGCGAACAGGATTGCCAGATACAATATGGCATACATAGCAATGGAACTCACCTGCTCCGAATCTATCACATTGTTGCCGGAACGCACCTTGATGACGGCGTTCGGATGGATTGTACGTACCAGCTGCGCCTTTACCGCACGGGTCAGCACCCAGATGCGGTCGGCCTTCATACCACCGGTCGTCGAGCCGGAGCAACCGCACTGCACGGAGAAATACAGAAGGATAAGTATGCAGAACGGCGGCCAGACTGATGTGTCAACCGTTGCAAGACCTGTGGATGTCCCAATGGAAACCACGTTGAAGAAAGCCTGCCAGGCCGCTTCCAGCGGGTTTGTATAAAGGCCTGATATCATCAGCGACACGAACACCATCACGGTGCCGATCCCTATAGTCGCAAAGAAAAACCTTGTTACAGGGTTGCGGAACAGATTCAGGTTGCGACCGGCCACTGAGGAGTAAATCAAGCCGTAGTGGAGAGAACTGAGCAGCATAAACACCACCGCGATAAGTTCAATCCAGTGTGACCCGAATGCACCTATGGAGGTGTTCTTTGGGCTGAAGCCGCCTGTTGCCACAATGCTGAATGAGTGGGTCACCGCATCGAAGAGCGACATCCCCGTCAGTAAGAAGAGCAGCGTACTGAGCACCATCATCGAAATATAGACGGTGAGCACGATGCGTACAATCTTGTTGGAATGGAAGTTGTAATCCCCTGCAGATATGTCGGACACCTCGATGCGGCGCATCTTGAGCTTGACGGTGCCGGAAGAAGGGAGAATCATCATAATGAACACGACCACTCCCAAGCCGCCGATGAAGTGGGTGGCGGAGCGCCAGAAAAGCAGCCCGTGCGGCAGCGACTCTATGTCGCTCAGGATTGTCGCGCCCGTGGCGGTAAAACCCGAAACGCTCTCAAACCAGGCATTCTCCAAAGAGAACGGTCCGCCCCACAGCGCATATGGCAGCAGACCGAATATACACGAGAGCATCCAGGCAAAAAACAGGATAAAAAACCCTTCGCGCGTGGTGATGCGGTCCTGCCGCTTTACAAAAAGGATGGGCAGGATGCCCACCAGAAGTGTAAGCATACCGCTGATGAGCAGGGGGGAGAAAGAAGAATCAAAACCGTAGATGGCAGATACGATTACAGACAGGAACATAAACCCGGCATCGACAAGCAACGCCAGGCCGATATTTTTTGTTATGGCCCTGAAATTCATTACTCCTTAGGACTGCCTGTGAACCGACTTGTGGTCTTCGATGATGTCGCGCACATTGCCGTTCAACTGGTCCAGTTCGTCGCCGTTATTGTCCACTGACACCGTGTAATCCTTGCGGAAATTACGATAGCTCTGGATTCCTTTGTTAATCTTTATGAGTGGGTTGATCAGATAGAAGTTGATGAAATAGTTGAAGAGAATCACCACCAGCAGCCCGACCACCACAGAAGCTATCGCGGGGGTGATGCTGCGGTAGAAGGTCTCATCTACCCGCTGGGAATTCTCAAGCAAAGCCTGCTGGCTGGCGTTGGTCAGGCAGCGGATATAGTAGCGCAACTTCATATAGAAAGGCTGCAGACGGTCAAAGTACCAGTCCTGGCGGGCCAGGAAGTCTGCATTGCCGGCATCCAGGTCGCGAGACTCCCGGAGCACCTGCATATACGCGGTATAGGCCAGCAGCACGCTGTCGGCATAGTTTTTCTCCTTGAACGTGGTCATCTGGGTAAACGAGCGGCGCATATCCTCCATAGTCTGTTCAAACCCCCTGATAAAATCCGCGTTTGTGGAGCTGGCGGGGCCGCTGGTCACAAAACCTCCGTCAAAGTCGGGCTCGCTCATTGCATCCAGCACTCCGAGATTATAGTCTTCCGTAAGGATGATGAGTTCGCGGGCTATGTTGACGCTGTTTACGTTCTCCTCAATCTGCTGGGTGAAGACGCGGTTCATCCTGGTATATTCAAAAAGGGATACTATACTGGAGAAGAACAGGATGAAGGCGAGCACGGTAAACCCGGCCCCTACCTTGCGCTTGATGCTTATCACGCCCCGTTTATCCGATTTTTTTCTCTTCATAAACGCAAAATTACACAAAATAATGTAAGAATTTGCCCACTTTTGCATTTATTAGTCGGATTTGTTATGGACGGTATAGAAGCTCTGGAACAGGCCTATAAAAAAGACGGGGCATATCTGCTCTCTGTATGCAGGCGCTATGTGTGCGACCCTGCAACGGCACAGGATATGTTCCAGGACGGTTTTGTGAGCGCCTACCTCAACTGGAACAAGTTCCGCGACAGGGGTCCGGGGAGCCTGAAGGCGTGGCTGAGCCGCATTATGGCCAATACCTGTCTGATGTACCTGCGCAAGAAAGACCCGATGCACCAGGCCGGCGACCTGGCCTCAGTGCCACTGGCCGCCAGCGACAGCGAACTTTACGACGGGATTGCCGGGGTGCGGGACGAAGACCTCTACAATATGATTCTGGAGCTGCCCGATATGGAGCGCACCGTGTTGAATATGTTTGTGTTTGAAGGCTTCTCCCATCGTGAAATTGCCAGGACGCTGGGCATCCGGGAGAGCACCTCCGCAATGAGGCTCTACCGGGCAAAGGCCCATCTGGCAGAGATGATTAAGAACTATGAAGAGTAAAAAAATAGAGAAAGACTGGAGCGGACTGCTGCGCGAGAAGGCGGGCAACATAGCCGCTTCCCAGCCGGAAATCAGTTTCGCTGAGCTTAAAGAGAAGATGGTTGCAGCAGGGGCTGTGGGGAATACGGCCGGGGCCTCGGCAGGCGGCGGACGCCGTGGCCTGTCGTGGCTCAAATATGCCGCTGCGGTGGCGGTGATAGGGGCCGCCGGCGTAATGCTGCTCATCAATCCCGATAAGAACGACAAGGGCAACGGTCTCTCCTCCTCCACCGCAGAGAATCTCAAGGACAACGAGGTTACGGTTGTGAAGGAGCCTGTTGTCGAGGCAGTACCAGACGCGGAAGCAATATCCGCAGCAGCAGTGGAAGTGGTACCCTATGCCGGCACGGCACACGCCGTGAAAGCTTTGCACTCCGCTGATAAAGGCCGCGAAGAGACTATGCCCGTTGACCTGACAAAACTCACGGCAGAAGATGTAGCATCTTCTGCCGCACCTTCCGGCAGCCTGGCAAAGAGCTCAGGCAATGCCCCCGGCCCCGACCCCTACTCAGATACCGGCCCTGACTCAGAGCTGCAGAGGGCTGAGGATACGGCAA
>CAMKTW010000088.1 GCA_946415795.1 uncultured Bacteroidales bacterium | reverse complement strand
GGAAGTTACCGAGTGCTACAACATTTCCGGCGAGTACGACTATCTGCTGAAGATCCACGCCCCGGATATGAAGTATTACAACCAGTTCATACTGAATGTACTGGGCCGGATAGAAAGTCTGGGTTCAATACAAAGCTCGTTTGTAATGAACCCAGTCAAGCAAAATTACGGACTGAAAATCTGAAGCTACCAGATACTGTTCACTGTGTCGATTACCAGATTGTTGAGAGTGACGGCCCACCCCTCGAACTCAAACAGGCGGCTTTCACTGCTGCAGCAAAGCTGTGCCGACCAGCTGAAGAGACCGTTGTCTATGAACACCTCGACTCCGGTTCGGTCTATGAACACCTCGATGGGAAATTCGAGGCCGTAGATATCTTCTGTAGAATAAAACTGGTTGTTGAACAGCCCAAAGCTGGGATTATACTCTATAAAAGATTTGCCATTCATTTTCAGGGCAGTATAGCAGGCCGCATCCAGCTTCACAGTCGCTTTGACATGAAGGCCCTGGCCGGGATCTGTAAACTGGGCAAGGGCTTTATTAGCCTCCTCCACGCTCAATGCCTTGTCGGCGGTAAACTTTCTGTCCAGCAAAGTGTACACTTCCAGGACGGGGTTGCTGGCCAGGCGGATACCGTCGCGGGTGGTGCGCAGGGTCAGTTCTGTAGGGAGCTGCATCTGGCTGTTGAAAGGCATTCCGGGGTGGGAAATACGGCCCCAGCCAATCTGGATGCAACGGCCGTCGGGAGTGTTGGTGAATGTCTGGGCGGCATAAAAAGCGCCGGTGGTATACTGGTGCCTGCCAGAAATGGGAGTAAATGTCTTGCCGTCAAAATCACCTACCATATACAAACCGGCAGCGCCCAGGGTGACCCACTTCATATTGTTCTTGTCACCGTCAACCGGCAGGCAGAAGAGGTCGGGGCATTCGTCAAAGCCGGGCAGGTGACTCTGGAGGGTCCAGGTCTTGAGGTCGTCGGAGGTATAGAAAGAGTTGCCGTCTTTCTCAAAGAGCACCATTACCCAGTGGCCGTCCTTGCCCCCGTACCAGAGAAGGCGCGGGTCGCGGGTCTCGTGGGAACCTGCCGCCTCGTGCGAATCCACCACCGGATTGCCCTTGTATTTGACGAGCGTACGGCCGCGGTCTGTGCTATAGGCGATATTCTGTTTCTGCCACTCACCGTGGGTAGTGTACGCAAACACGAGGGGCGGATTCTTCCTGGTCGCGAAACCGCCGGTATTATTCTCATCCACGATGCCTGAACCGGAGAACATAGTACCCATCTCGTCGGGGAACAGCACGTCGCCAAGCTCTTCCCAGTGAACCAGGTCGCGGCTCACGGCGTGGCCCCAGTGCATATTGCCCCAATGCCTTTTATATGGATTATGCTGATAATAAAGGTGATACTCGCCATCGAAATACACCATTCCGTTGGGGTCGTTAGTCCAGCCGCGACGGGTGGTGAAATGGAACTGGGGACGATAAGGCTCCTTGTAAAGGAGGCTCTGCCCCACGATGGTGTCGGCCATAAAGAGCTTATCCAGATCAGCGGCCTCGCCATTATAGGTAAGAGTCACCGTCTTGCCCATATACGGAGTCATATCCTTATATACCCAATACTGAGGCTCTCCTTGCGCAATGCATACGTCTGCATCCAGCGGCTCCACCCCTTTTGCGGTAAATGTAAGCACCTGACTCTCCCTGTCGTCAAATACAGGAATGTTAAGGTAACGTTTGTCAACTTTTAAAACACGTTGGGACTGCGCCATCAGCGCGCTGCCACAGACAAAAAGGCAAAGGAGTGCGATAAAGGTCTTTTTCATAATCTTATCTTGTAAAACTTAGTTTCATACCGGCCGGCGCACCTTCTGCCAAAGTCCCACGGCGGGCGGCGAGGGCACCGTTTACGAAAGTATATTCTATTGTTGATGAGAAGCCTGTCAGAGGACTCCAGCCGCAACGCGACATCGGTGCCATATCCGATGGCCGGTCCATATCGAACACCACCAGGTCGGCGAAATATCCCTTGCGGATATAACCGCGCCGCTCTATGCCGAACAGGCGCGCCGGAGCGTGGCACATCCTCTCTATGACAGTCGGCAGGGGCATCAGGCCACCCTTCACTAGTTCTAACATCATCAGGAGGGAATACTGTACGAGCGGGATACCGCTGGCAGCCTTGAGATAGCCGCCGGCCTTATCCTCAGGCAGATGCGGCGCGTGGTCTGTAGATATGGCCTGCAACGCACCCGAGCGCACTGCCTCCAGCAACGCCGCTCTGTCTGAAGCGCTCTTAATGGCCGGATTACACTTGATCTGAGAGCCGTACTGCGCATAATCATCATCGCAGAACCAGAGGTATTGCACGCACGTCTCTGCTGTAATGCGGTCTGAATGGCGCATAATCTCTGAGAGATAGTCCACCTCCTGAGCGGTTGAGACGTGCATTATATGCAGCCTTGCACCGGTCTCCAGAGCCAGCTCCACAGCCTTGCGGGTGGCGGCCATACAGGCGGCGGCGCTGCGTATTCCGGGATGGGCAGAGAAAGGTATGTCATCGCCATAGAGGGCTTTATACCGCTCCAGGTTGGAAGCAATTATTTCATTATCCTCCGCGTGGACGGCAATCATAAGGGGCGAGCGTTCAAACAGCCTCCTCATAGCGTCCGGATCGCTTAAGAGCAGATTGCCGGTAGATAACCCCATAAAAAGTTTCACGGCACACGCCCCGGCGCTGCCGGCTGCCTCCACCTCCTTTAGATTACTGTCGGTTGCACCCAGGTAAAAACCGTAGTTTGCCAGGGAATCGCGGGCGGCTGTTTCAAACTTTGCAGACAAGGCATCCACCGATATTGCCGGTGGATTGTTGTTGGGCATATCCAGATATGATGTCACGCCCCCCACAACCGCTGCAGCGCTTTCGCTGGCGATGCAACCCTTCCTTATCGCGCCGGGTTCACGGAAATGTACGTGGGTGTCAATAACGCCGGGGGCGACGTAGCAACCGCCAAGATCTATCACTTCTGCACCTGAAACAGACCCCTGGCGGGAGAGGTCGTCCTCCAGAGAATAATCAAACACATCTGCTATTATGCCGTCTCTAACAAAAATCCCCCCGTTAAAGGAGAGACCTTCGCCTACGATGACAGCATTCTTAAGCAGATACTGTCCCATATCAGGCCCGGGGTTTTAATTTACGCATCCTGAGATCCATCACGCCCCAGAAAGCCTCGCCGAATATGCTGCTGCTCATCTTGGAGACCCCTTCTGTACGGTCCACGAATATCACCGGAACCTCGACTATCTTAAAACCGAACTTGTATGCGGTGTACTTCATCTCGATCTGGAAGCCGTAGCCCTTCATCTTCACCTTGTCAAAGTCAATGGTTTCAAGCACCTTGCGGCGGTAGCACACAAAGCCGGCGGTAGTATCATAAATATGGATGCCAAGGATACAGCGGACATATTTGGATGCGAAATAGGACATCAGCACCCGCCCGATCGGCCAGTTGACCACGCTGATACCCTTGCAGTAACGCGATCCTATGGCCACGTCACCGCCCTCACGGCAGGCCGCGATAAGGCGGATAAGGTCATCCGGGTTGTGTGAGAAATCGGCATCCATCTCTGTTATGTAGTCGTAACCGCGCTCCAGGGCCCACCGGAATCCTGTAAGGTAAGCGGTTCCGAGCCCGAGTTTACCCTTGCGCTCCAGGATGAACAATGAGCCCTCAAACTCGCCCATCAGCGACTTGACTATAGACGCCGTGCCGTCGGGGGAGCCGTCGTCAATCACAAGCACGTGAAAATCGCCCTCCAGGCTGCGGACCTTGCGGATAATCTTCTCAATGTTTTCCTTCTCGTTGTAAGTAGGAATGATGACTAACTTGGACTCTGCACTCATATCTGACAAAGATATGCAATTATTGTACAATATTCAAAGCGAGCCCGATCCGGCCGCGGACAGTATCCACACTGACCACCTTTACCTCTATCTGCTGCTGTATCCTGAGTGCCGGGCGTCCGCGACCGTCCCGCGGCATACGGGAGACGTGGAGCAGACCGCTCTGCTTGATGCCGATATCCACAAAGGCGCCGAAATCGGTGATGTTAGTGACGATACCTGGGAGTACCATCCCCACCTGGACATCGTCGATAGTGCGGACACTGTCGCTGAAAGAGAATTGAGAGGCCTCACCGCGGGGATCTCGTCCTGGTTTCTTGAGCTCGGCAATTATATCCTGCAGCGTGGGCAGGCCCACGTCATCCCCGACGTAGGCATCAATATTTATCTTATCACACAGGTCGCCGTTGCCAACCAGATCACCTACGCTCACATCCATATCGGCCGCCATCTTCTCTACCAGAGGATAGCGCTCCGGATGCACGGCAGAGTTGTCCAGCGGATTGGAGGCAGAGGGGATCCTCATAAAACCGGCGCACTGCTCATAGGCCCTGGCGCCGAGACGCTTCACCTGCAGCAAATCGCTGCGGGAAGCAAAATCGCCGTTGGCGGTCCGGTATTCCACAATATTGCCCGCAATGGCCGCGCCTATTCCAGATACATACTGCAGGAGATATACACTGGCGGTATTGAGATTCACGCCGACGGAGTTGACGCAACTCTCAACGGTGTTATCCAGCTCCTCCTTAAGCAGAGCCTGATCCACATCGTGCTGATACTGGCCTACTCCTATCGATTTCGGGTCTATCTTCACCAGTTCAGAAAGGGGATCCAGCAGCCGGCGGCCGATCGATACCGCGCCGCGCACCGTAACGTCATAGTCTGGAAACTCCTCACGGGCGATTTCTGATGCCGAATAAACTGATGCTCCGTCTTCGCTCACCATATAGACACGTATGTGCTCAGGCAGAGCCAGTTTGTTTATGAAACTCTCCGTTTCGCGTCCGGCCGTGCCGTTACCGATGGCAATCACCTCTACGGCATATTTCTCCACCATACCGGTTATCTTATTCATAGCGGAGATACGCTCGTTAACCGGGGGATGCGGGTATATTGTGTCGTTGTGCAGCAGATTGCCCTGCGCGTCAAGGCATACCACCTTGCATCCGGTACGGAAGCCGGGGTCTATGGCCATCACCCGCTTCTGCCCTACAGGCGGAGCCAGCAGCAGTTGCCGCAGATTCTCCCCGAAAACCTTGATAGAACTCTTGTCTGCCTTCTCCTTGGCAATCTTGAGCACCTCGTTCTCTATGGAGGGGTGCAGAAGACGCTTGAAACTGTCTGACATTGCATCGCAGAGTATATTGTAAAGCTCACGCGAGGCCACTCTGCCGCCGCCGAGCACAATCCTGGATATGCGCTCAAGGTTGCGGTCGGCATCAACATCCACCTTGACAGACAGCATTCCCTCCGATGCCCCCCTGAGGATGGCAAGCAGGCGGTGAGGGGCAATCCTGGATATCGGTTCGCGATGGTCAAACCAACTGCGGTAGTTGTCACTCTCCTCGCTCTTCTGAGCCCCTTCTCGCGACTGCCTTGAGACCAGCGTTCCCCATTTGAGATAGCTGGAGCGGAGCATACTGCGCACCTCAACATTCTCGCTGACACGCTCGGCTATGATGTCGCCCGCCCCGGCAATGGCCGCATCTGTGTCGGGCACATCCGCATTTATGAATTTGCGCGCCAGTTCGCGGGGGGCAGTCGTCTTGAGCGACATAAAGGCATCGGCGAGCGGCTCCAGGCCACGCTCTTTCGCCACGGAAGCGCGAGTGCGTTTCCTGGGGCGGTACGGCAGGTAGGTATCCTCCAGAGAGGTAGAATCCACCTCGGCCTCGATCCTGCCACGAAGGTCGTCGGTAAGGGCGCCCTGCTCCTCTATAGATTTTAAAATCGCCGCCTTGCGCCTGTCAAGGTCGTTGAAATACTGGAAGTAGTGCTTGATCTGCCCCACCTGGACCTCGTCCAGGCCGCCGGTGCGTTCCTTGCGGTAGCGGCTTATGAAGGGGATGGTCGCCCCCTCCTCCAGAAGTTCCACGCAGTGAAGCGCCTGCCACTGGTTTATTTCCAGCTGCGCGCTGATGTGCTTGATATATAGGTCAGTCATGGGAAACCTGATGTAATTGGTCGCGGTAAGGCGAAAGAATTTTGGATTTGGAGACGAACCCTACATAGCGCCCTTCTGAGTCTGTGACGGGGAGATTCCACGCCCCGGTACGCTCGAAGGCATCCATCACGCTCTCCATACGTTCTTCCACGGAAAGTATGGCGGGGGCATCTTTCACAAGGTCATAGATATGGACGGAATCATATAATGACTTGTCAAACATCTCGTGCCGGACGTCATCTATCATTACAAGACCGCGGAACAGACCGTCGTCGTCGAGCACAGGCACAATGTTGCGGTTGCTGGAGGCGATGATCTTAACCAGGTCGCCAAGGGTGTTGTCGAGCCCGATAGGCTTGAAGTCCGTCTCGATGAAATCCACGGTACGCAACAGGGTGAGCACCGCCTTGTCGCTGTCGTGGGTCAGCAGATCACCCTGCTGGGCAATCCGCTTGGAATATATGGAGTACTGTTCAAAGAAACGGATTGTTGCAAACGAGATGGCTGACGTTATCATAAGCGGAAACATCAGCACATAGCCGCCGGACATCTCGGCTATCAGGAAAATTGCGGTCAGGGGTGCCTGCATAACTCCCGCCATAAGGCCGGCCATGCCCACCAGGGTAAAATTGGCCATAGGGAGTTGGGCAATGCCCAGATTGCCGACCAGTTTAGCCAGCACAAAGCCGGTCACGGCACCCGTGAACATTGTGGGGCCAAAGGTGCCGCCGACTCCGCCGCCAGCATTGGTAAAAGCGGTGGCATAGACCTTGGTGAACATTACCGCCGCAAAGAACAGCAGCAGCGTCCACTTTCCTGACATTATTCTCTCCGGCAAGGCCCCTGTAACCAAATCTGGCAGTTCCCCGTCAAGCATCGCGGCAAGGGCGTCGAATCCTTCTCCGTACAAAGGGGGGAAGATGAATATCAGAATACCCAGCAGCACCGCACAGAAGATCCATTTTAGATACGGATTGCGCATCTTTCCCAGTTTGTCCTCCACCCTGAGCGTGGTACGGAGAAAGTAGAGCGACATCATACCGCAGACCAGGCCAAGCAAAACATAAAATGGTATATTG
>CAMKTW010000087.1 GCA_946415795.1 uncultured Bacteroidales bacterium | reverse complement strand
ACGAAGCATTGGCAAGAGCGTTCGCCAATGAACTGGCAGCGAAAGTTCGGTCGAAGATTTACATAGGCTGGCAAGAGGTAAACCAGGAATACAACCGCTTTTTAGGCGACGTGGCACTGATTGCTGCAAACCCCAAATATGTTGCTTTGAGTATTGATGAAAACGACATATTACAAGAGACCATTATGGACTCTATTGTGAAAAACTTCAGTTTGAATTGATATGCTGCCCGATAATTGCTCAGTCATTCGTCGAGAGGTCAAAAATGCCCGTCTTCGTGTTCGCGAAGATGGCACTGTGCAGTTGTTTGTACCAATGGTATTCACGGATGAGGATGTCGAAAAGCTTTTGGAGAAAAAGGCACAATGGATAGCCTCGAAACGGCAATTCTTTGAGCAGAAAACCAAGATCCAACTGCGACGCAACGAGATATTGCTTTTTGGGAACCGATATGCCTATTTCTATTCGTCCAAATATCAGAACAAAGTGGTCGTCAATCACGAAAGCAAGACCATTCAGGCAAAACGTGACTTGTTGGATACGACGGTGCAGGAAAAATGGCTGAAATCGGTGGCACGGAAGTATATCTTGTCGCGAACAGAGACACTTTCCGAGGCTCTCCTATTGCCTTACAACAAACTCTACATTCGCAGTCAGAAACGCAAGTGGGGAAACTGTTCCAAAGAGAAAAACATCTCCATCAATTGGCGCGTCATCAAGGCACCTGAATTCGTGATTGATTACATTATCATTCACGAGTTATGCCATACGGTCCTCATGAAACACACCGTGCGTTTCCAAACCTTGTTGCGTTCGCATTGTCCCGATTGCGAGCAGGCGCAAGCCTGGCTGGACGAATACGGTAATAGTTTATAACTGTTCAAAAAACCAATCCAGTATCCCTTTCCGGGCAAAACAGTGGTAGAACCAAGCAGTAACGACATCGAATGGCGGCAGAATTGAACACTAATTGTAGTGCCCCAGCCATTGTAATCTGCAGTTCTCCAGCAGTTTGAAGACAAGGTTCTTGCTCGCGACGGACCAGATTTGTCCGCAAAGATAAAGATTATTGACGGACGTATTTCTTCCCCGGGAAAAACTTGGAAACAGTCTTGCAGTAGTGTTCGTATTCGGGATACTTGGCGGCACTGATACTCTCTGCAAAAGCGCTGCTGCCCAGGAAGAGAACTATCAGCAGGAGCGCACCGATTATGCTCCAGTTGAAGATGCCGATGCCGGCCGCAACAGTGAACAGGTAAAATGCGCACCAGGTACCCTGCTCGGCGAAATAGTTGGGGTGGCGGCTGACGCTCCAGAGACCCACGGTGTTGAAACCCTTGTTGTAGGGTGCGGGAAGGTCTTCCAGCTTCCTGCCCTCCCGTATCATTTTCCACTTGGCCGACTGAAATGACCACTGCTGCTCGTCTGCAATGGTCTCATATATGATGAAGCCCAGCATCAGCACCGCCGCAACAGCGTCCATCCAGCCGAAAGGCACATCAACGTTCATCAGCACCAGGGCCGGGAAGGTTATCATAAGCACCAGCGCGTTCTGGTATATGCTGATGAAGAACAGGTCAAAAAGCATCCACTTCCAGCGGGGCTGGAACTCCTTTTTTGCGCGGAGTACCGGCCAGCGGTAGTCTTCTTCGCCCTCCCAGAACCGCAGCCTGTAGGCACCTTTGCGGGCAAAGTTGAATGTCAGGCGGGCGCCCCAGACAGTTGCGAGGCAGGCCATCACCACCAGTCGCGGCGACAATCCGCCATTGAAAGCAATCACCCAGGTATAGGCGATGGGCAACAGGCTCCAGAGTTTGTCCATCTGGCTATTGTTGCGGGTCAGCTCACCCACCACAAAGCAGAACAGCGCACTGCATCCGGCAATGATACCTAATGTCTTGAGAGTTGCCAGCTGGGTGGCATCCAAAGCCGGTCCCACCACAAAATAAAGAATCGGGCAGGCCACAACAGAAACCGCTATCAGCGCACCCACAAGTTTAATATTCATAACTCTTTTATGGTGTTTATGTTACATATGCTGAGTACAAATATAGCCATATCTGCACATTAATGAAATAGAAGACCCGGAAGGGTAACAGCACGTTTTTCCGCTCTTGATGATTTTTGCTATCTTTGCAAATCAATTCATCAAGTTTCCAGATGGAGAACAGAGAAGCTGCAAGATACGCCGCACGCGGAGTATCATCATCAAAATCAGAGGTTCACAAGGCGATTGCCAAGATGGACAAGGGGCTCTTCCCCTCTGCGTTCTGCAAGATTGTCCCCGATTTTGAAGGGGCGGACAGCGATTACTGCCTGGCGATGCACGCCGACGGCGCGGGCACCAAGAGCAGCCTTGCGTATGCTTACTGGCGCGAAACGGGCGATATGAGCGTATGGCACGGCATCGCCCAGGACGCGATTGTTATGAATACTGACGACCTTTTGTGCGTGGGCATCACCGGCGGGATGATGCTATCCTCCACCATCGGCCGCAATAAGATGCGCGTTCCGGGCGAGGTGATTGCCGCGGTCATAGAGGGTTCGCAGCTCTTTGTGGATAAGATGCAGAAATATGGCATCGACATCATCCTTACCGGCGGCGAGACGGCTGACGTGGGCGATCTTGTGAGGACGATTATCGTGGACAGCACTGTCTGCGCCCGTGCCCGCAAGAGCGACATCATTGACAACAAGAACATCGCTGCGGGCGACGTGGTTGTGGGGCTGTCATCGTTCGGAAAAGCGGATTATGAAGATGAGTACAACGGCGGTATGGGGAGCAACGGCCTCACCAGCGCCCGCCACGATGTCTTTTCAAAATACATAGCAGAAAAGTATCCAGAAACCTACGAGAGCGGCATCAGCAGCGATTTTGTTTATACCGGCAGCAAGCGTCTCACCGATATCGAGCCTGAAACCGGACTGACTTACGGCAAGCTTGTGCTCTCTGCTACCCGCACCTACGCCCCGGTGATAAAGGCAATCCTGGAGACCCGCCGCAGCGACATACACGGCATGATCCACTGCACGGGCGGCGCCCAGACCAAGGTGCTCGGATTCGTTGAGGGACTGCGGGTTGTCAAGGACAACCTGTTCCCCACCCCGCCGCTGTTCAGGACCATCCAGGCCGAGTCAGGCACCCCCTGGAGCGAAATGTACAAGGTGTTCAATATGGGACATCGTATGGAGATATATGTCCCCCAGCAGGCAGCTGACGCTATCATAGGTATCAGCCGCAGCTTTGGCGTGGATGCCCGCATAATCGGACGCGTTGAGCGGGCCGCCCAAAGCGAGGTGGTGCTTGATACCTGCTACGGTAACTTCAAATACGTTAAATGATGCGCAGGAATTTTATACTTGGCCTGTTGATTGCCACCGCTGCGGTTGCATCTTGCAAAAGCGCTCCGGTTCAGCAAGTTGCGCTGGATCCGCTGGCACGCGAGGCCCTCTATGACACCACATCCAGCTATTACACCGACTTTTCTGAATACCCGAAGAATATCGCAGACCTTCCAATAGGCATCTTTGACCTGAATCCAACTTATGACAGGACGCTCTCCCGCACGGTGACGCTCGACTGCTTTGACAACATTACCGGCAGCGAACGCACCGACCGCATCAACGACTTCGCCGGGGAGCACTTCATATATTATACGGCGCTTGGCGATGCCGACAGCATCTATGACGCCGACGGCCGTATGGACATACACGACGCAGCCATCAAGAACACTCTGTTCCTGGTGGGTGACAAATGCGCCCAGGGCAACAAGGAGCGGGCCAAGATAGTGATTGCGGGGGGTGATATCACCCGCGCAGGCGGACTCAACGACATCAGGGCGATGCTCGCCGCCAGCGGCTCGGGTGTCAAAGCCATCGGCGTAGTAGAAGAGGGGGTGAAAGGCCTTCTGGACGAACTTTCACAGATGCCTTTGCTCAACTACTCGGTCGGACTTCTGGCCGACAGCCTCACGATTGCTTCCGGGGCTTATCAGCAGACAATGCGGGATATTATGCGGGAGCGCGGCATCAAGGCGACCATCCCGATGGTGGGACAGCCACTGGCGGCAAGCGACACTTTACACGGTCCCTCGCTTGCAAACGCGTTTGCCTCTATGATTGAGCGCCACTACAAGGACGGCCAGTCCTTCCCCATCTGCGCGGTTATTTCCGAAACATACCTTGACGATCAGCAGATCGGGATATTCCAGGAGATTGCCGGCAATTACCGTTCAAAACGCATAAACGGCAACTACCCGTACAGATCGGTAATCAGTGACAAACTTATATTTATCGACCCGTCGGAGTGCGCCGCAAAAGAGTGCTACCGCACGCTCCGCCGCGACAACAACCTTGCCCTCAGGATTGAGGACGTCCAGGTCATACACTATACTGACCTCCCTATGTAATATGAAATTCAGAGAGAGCATAACGCCGGAGGAGATAGAGGGCTTGGAGCTGATCTCTTTCCCGGGCGAAATACAGGTAATTACAGAAGAGAACGAACGTTACCGGACGGCCATCCGCGATCTGGCATCCTGCAGGATGATTGGCTTTGACACAGAGACTAAACCGATATTCCAACCCCACGCCCCGCGTTGCGCCACTGCCCTGTTGCAACTCTCCAGCGAAGAGACGTCATACCTGTTCCGGCTCCACACCCTGGGCGTTCCAGACTCTCTGGCCGACATACTTGCCAGCCGCAGCATCACAAAAGTCGGTGCCGCAGTGGCCGATGACGTGCGCGGCCTGCAGCGTTACAACCATTTTGAAGCGGCTCGCTTTATGGACCTTCAACGCTTTGCAGAGCAATACGGCATAAAAGACAAAAGCGTGAAGAAACTGGCGGCAATTATCCTGGGCAGACGGGTTTCCAAGGCCCAGCAGCTGAGCAACTGGGAGGCTCATCAGCTGTCATTCCCCCAGCAACTGTACGCAGCCACAGATGCTTGGGTATGCCTGGTAATGTACAAGTCTCTTCTTGCTGCCGGAGTATAGTATTTACTGATATTTTATTACTTTTGTCATATAACACGGACTACATCAACTGAAAAATTTTATACTATGGGAAAACTTCTCAATGAATTCAAGGATTTCGCGCTCAAGGGCAATGTGTTGGATATGGCCATCGGCGTTGTTATCGGCGCAGCCTTCGGCAAGATTGTAAGCTCATTGGTAGCTGACGTTATTATGCCTCTCATCGGCCTGCTGGTTGGCGGTGTAGATTTCACCCAGTGGAAGTGGGTCCTCACTCCCGCAAACGAGGCTCTGGGCAAGGCAGAGGTTGCCATCACATACGGCAACTTTATCCAGGTAGTATTTGACTTTCTCATCGTGGCCTGGTGCATCTTCCTGGTAGTGAAGGGTATCAACAAGATGAAAGATCTTAAGAAGAAAGAAGAGGAGGCACCCGCAGCTCCCGAGGAGCCCGTTATCCCCGAGGATATCCAGCTCCTTCGTGAGATCCGCGACAGCCTCAAGAAATAACAACAGAATTGATGAAGAAACTTTTTCTGGTACTGGCTTGTATCGTTTGCTTCTCCCTGGGATCGCACGCCCAGGGATATGAGCTTGCGATTGAGGGTATGGGATCCGTGGGGCCAATCCGCTGCAGCAACAACTACTTTGGGATCAACATCCTCAACGGTTACCGCTTCAACTGGGGTAACGGTTTTTATGCAGGTGTCGGCAGCGGGATGGTAGCGACCAGCTACCTCACCGATTTCAAACGGGTAAACAACATCGACAGCCCCAACGATTACAGGTGGACTCGCGAGCGCACTAACTTTTTTGTACCTGTGTACGGCTCACTGCAGTACTACCTCACACCGGGCAAGAAGTGGCAGCCTTTCATCCGGGTCGATGTGGGCTATGAGTTTGCCGTATTCCGCCTTGACTGGGATCAGTTTCTTTTTGACAAGACCAATTGTAAACACGGAATGTACGTGGAGCCCTCTTTTGGTTACACCATACGTTTGAAAGGGGTGGATAAGAGCCGCTCTCTGTATTTCGCGGTGGGTCCCACCTTCCAGCGTGACGTGTTCAAACGCACCGATGTCACCTTCCTTGAAGAGACCGACAGCGAGGGCTACAACGCCACCGCCACCACCAAGACTTACGACTTGCTGCTGCCGACCATCGCCTTCCGCTTCGGTTGGCGGTTGTAAGATTAATTGTGCAGATATCAGAGATGGACGCCTGTCGGTTGACGGGGCGTCCTTTTTGTTTGAGATCTCTCTACGCGCCCTTCGGTCTTGGTCGAGATGACATGGGATGTGTCATATCGAGCGAGCGTAGCGAGTCGAGATATCTCCTACCGCTTCTTCCAGTAGTTCTCGATCTCTTCAAGCGTCTTGCCGGTGGTGTCGGGGACATACTTGTACATGATCCACAGATACGGCAGACACATAAATGCAAAGAGGAAGAAGGTGCCGGCTGGAGTGAGCGTCTCCAGCATCCACGGGGTAAGCTGTCCGATAAGATAAGTACCAATCCACAGGGCGAAACCGGCAATGGACATCGCCAGACCGCGCACCCGGTTGGGGTACATCTCGCTCAGCAGCACAAACACTACCGCACTGATGGAAATGGCCGTGCAGAACACATACAGCAGGAAGAATGTGAGCATGAACCAGTTGGGTAGATTGGTCGAGGGCAGGAAATAGAGCCCTATCATCAGCAGGCACACTATCATGCCTCCAACGCCCCACCACACCAGCTGCTTGCGGCCGACTTTGTCTATTATCAGCAAAGCGATGACTGTGGTGAGCATATTCACTATGCCGACCAGCACGGTAGAGAACAGAGGGTCGGAGAAGCCCGCATCGGAAAAGATTTTGGGGCCGTAGTAGAGCACTGCGTTCACACCCATGAACTGCCCCAGGATGGCGATGGCGCTGCCCACCAGCACCGCTTTCAGGATGCCTGGCTCCAGAAGGGCCTTCCACTCTGTCTTGACCTCGCCGGCGATGGATTCCTTTGTCTGGGCCAGACCTGCCTCCGCTTCGCTGTCGGAAAAGTAAATCCTGCGCATGATGGCCAGCGCCCTTGAATCCTGCCCTTTGACAATGAGCCATCTGGGACTCTCCGGGATGAAGAAAATCACAATCAGGAACAGCAGGTCAGGTATAGCCTCACACCCTAACATTCCACGCCAGTACTCGTTGTTGAACATCCTTACGCCAAGAGCAGGATCGCCGGAATCCAGCGCCGCCCCTTTCAGGATGAAGAAATTCACAAGATA